>JAUMWZ010000206.1 GCA_030529405.1 Bacteroides sp.
GTAAACCGTATATAGCTGATTTGCAAACTCTATATACTCTGTGAATGAAGTGTTATAGTGCTGTTTGCCAGTGTGTGACGGTTAGTGGGGCAGTGTCAGACCATTTATGTGTGATAGTAAATACATTGAACTATGAAACTTTTTAAGAAAGCGGGAATAAAAAATATAGAGCAGGAAACAATGCTACTGCAATCAATATCCGAGTTAGAACTGATGGAGCGTGCAGCAACAGAGATTGCCGCCGAAATAGAGTCACGTTGGGATAAGAATTATTGCATACACGCCTTTGCAGGAAGCGGAAACAATGGCGGAGATGCTTTGGCTACAGCACGAATACTTGCTAAGAAAGGATACAACGTAAAGGCATACGTCATAAATCCTAAAGACAATCTGTCGCCCGCTTGCGAAGAAAACAAAAACAGACTAAGGCAAGAAACCACCGTAGAGATAGAAGAAATAATTCAAAGTTTTAATCCTCCACGACTTACAATAAACGATGTTGTCATCGACGGAATATTTGGTATAGGCATCAACAAACCTCTTGTGGGTGGATATGCAGCTATCATCAAATATCTGAATGCAAGCAGTGCAAAGATTGTGTCAATAGACCTTCCGTCGGGAATGATGACAGAAAGCAACTTTGCCAATAATAGGCAGGCAATAGTAAATGCAGATGTAACAATCACAGTGTGTCAGCCTAAGATAGCAATGCTACTTGCCGAAAACCAAAAGCATATTGGCGAATTGGTTAGCATAGATATAGGTTTTGCGCAAGAGGCAGTAGCAAGAGAGGGTACAAACTTCTTTCTTACCGAACACAAAGACATAGCCTCGCTGATAAAGAAAAGAGACAGGTTTTCTCACAAAGGCACATTTGGGCATGGACTTCTTATTGCTGGCTCCAAAGGAATGGCTGGTGCTACAGT
Organism: Bacteroides sp.; assembly: GCA_030529405.1. Classification (GTDB taxonomy): domain Bacteria; phylum Bacteroidota; class Bacteroidia; order Bacteroidales; family Bacteroidaceae; genus JAUMWZ01. Next base: position 927 of record JAUMWZ010000206.1, read on the forward strand.
ACTGTCATCAAAGGCTTGCATGCGCTCAGGCATAGGATTGCTCACTGTGTGTACAACGGAATGCAACAGAGATATACAGCAAATGTGTGTGCCAGAAGCTATGGTTGAAACCACAGGAAACACAACACACATCTCAAGTACACCATCTACCACCAAATATGAAGCTATGGCAATTGGAGTTGGGCTTAAACAACACGAAGAAACAGAACAAGCAACCATCAGAGCAATAGCCACAGCCGACTGTCCGATAGTTATTGATGCAGATGCAATAAATATAGTTTCCAGAGCGATTGAGGTTATCTATAACACCAACCAAGAAGGAATAATAACTCCGCATATTAAAGAATTTGAGCGACTTGTAGGTGAGTTTACCGACTCGTATGATAGAATTGAGAAGGCAATGGAGATTGCTCAAGAGACAAACAAACATATAATAATAAAAGGAGCAAATACAGCTGTCGTCACACCTAAAGGCAACTGCTACTTCAACTCAACAGGTAATGCAGGTATGGCAACAGCAGGTAGCGGAGATGTATTAACAGGTATATTGTTGGCACTACTTGCACAAGGATACAACTGTGAAGATTCTGCCCGCATAGGAGTCTATGTTCACGGCTTAGCAGGCGATATGGCAAAAGAACATGTAGGAGAAACTGCACTCATAGCATCTGATATTATCGACCATTTGCCTTATGCTTGGAAACAACTTAGTAAATAATAGTTAATAGAAATATAGTGACATAAGTTAATAAACTAACTTTGTGTTGAAACAAACAATTGAATATGAAGAAAGTAATTATACTTGCTCTGTGCTTGGCTACTACTGCAATGACACAGGCACAAACAGAGGTTGTGAAAGGACAGAAGTATGGCAAAGACTATGGCGTTGTATACTCACTGCCTAAAACAAAGATAGAGGTCGATTTGACAATAGAGAAAACAGTCTACAAACCAGGAGAATTGGCAGAATATGCAAGCAAATATTTGAGGATAAACAACGTTGCAAGCGAGGGAAGCACTACTTACCGAATAACTTCTACAAAGATACGTACCGTGGGAGTGCCTAATAAAGAGGCTACATACTTTATAAAGATGAAAGACAAAACAACTGCTCCTTTGGTAGAAATGACTAAGGAAGGAGTTATAAAGTCTATTAACGTTGAGTATGTACCACAGAAGAAAGAAAACAAAGATGTTATCAGACAACAAGAAAAGCCTAAAGCAATAGACGGAAGAAAGTTCTTAAATGAAGAGATGCTAATGGCTGGTTCAAAGTCTAAAATGGCTGAATTGATAGCAAAAGAGATATACAGCATCAGAGAGAGTAAGAACGATTTGCTCAA
>JAUMWZ010000207.1 GCA_030529405.1 Bacteroides sp.
CAACAATATACTATCAGTACTCTGGTGGCGATGAAATTCCGACAGAAGAAGGTCTAAAATGGGAACAATCAATAGTGTATAAACAAGTAGTACCAGCAGACGGTAATGGAGAACACACATTTATCATCTATGCTGTTTACAAAAAGTTCTTACATATATGGGCTAAGATAGATGGTAAATTAGAATCATACCAACATCACTTAAGGTTAGATATAATACTTCCACCAGAAAATGTTCCTGGTCATGGATTATAGGCAGACAGAAATTACACTCAATAAGTAAATAAACAGATAGAGCCTTTCACTTAGTTGTATAAAAACAATAATAGTGAAAGGCTTTTTGTTTCACATATACATAAGAGCAAGGGTAGAAAGAAAAATACAAGAGTTAATACATAATTATACAATCGTATAATCAATATTATATAGAAATGACATATCACGTACATACAGCAGTGTGTATTCATAACATTAGAGAATAAAACAAACTTGCAATTAGAGTAAACTGATAAATATCTCCAAAACAAAAAGAGATAAAAACCAAACCATATACAGTCTAAAAACCAGGTAAATATAGTTTGAAAGTTAGTGATATATACTCTACATCTAATTCATATATAAAATAAATATTAGATGTATATAGTTAATAAGTAGGTGGCGTATAGTCTGAAAATCAGATATACACATTAAAAAAGCAAGATGAAGAATGCTAAGCGTATCGTTTACGACTTGCGTCTATGCGAAGAAGAATAAACAGAAGAATGGTAAAGCCCCAAAGAGATGAGCCACCATAACTGAAAAAAGGCAAAGGAATGCCTATAACGGGGGTAAGTCCGAGCACCATTCCGATATTTATAAATAAGTGGAACAAGAATATACTCATTACACTATACCCATATACACGCCCAAAGGTTGTTGTCTGACGTTCTGCTATGGAGATTATTCTCAATATGAAAGCCAAATAAAGCACAAGCACAAACGAAGAACCTATAAATCCCTGCTCCTCGCCTACCGTGCAGAAGATAAAGTCAGTGTCTTGCTCTGGAACATATTTAAGTTTTGTTTGAGTGCCATTAAGGAAACCCTTGCCAAACACTCCACCCGAGCCAATAGCTATCTTTGACTGGTTCACATTATAGCCCGCTCCGGACAAATCTTCTTCAAGCCCAAGAACTACTTTAATACGTCTTTGCTGGTGATTTTCTAACACGTTTTCAAAAACATAGTCGCTTGAATACAGAAAACCAGCAGAAAGCAAAGCAAAGAAGGCTATGAAAGAGTATGATTTTATCTGTGTGCGTGCGCTGATAAGAAATAAATATATTGCAAGAAGTATTATATATCCAAGCAATAGATACTCAATGCTTAGGTAAGGAAGGTATATCGTAGATAAGAAAGATATAAGTATAACGCCAAAAGAAGAAATAAATATGTTCCTTGTGAACTTTGGTTTTTTGATGTATATACGTATCAAAAAGCTGGTAAAGATTATAATCATTGACAACACAGAGAACAGTCCCCACGACACAACACTATCGTTTACATACACTTCGTTTAGGCGAATGCCGAAAACAAAGTATATCACTGCCGAAACACCTACAAAGAGTATTGAGCCAGACATACCCTCTCTATACAAAACCAAGAAGAAAGACAGATAGACCAAAGCTGAACCTGTTTCCTTTTGAGCTATAATCAGCAACATAGGGAGTATAATCAGCAGTAGGGTTATAATCAAGTTGCCTTTGTTATTTGTATTAAACCCCTTGTCGGAGATGAATTTTGAGAGTGCAAGAGCTGTTGCAAACTTAGCAAATTCTGCTGGTTGAAGGCTCACGGGGCCAAGAACTAGCCATGAACGAGAGCCTTTTGTCTCGGGAGCAATAAATATGGTGACAACAAGTGTTGCTATCAAGAGTATGTATAGTATATATGAGAAAGCCTCATACATCTTCTCCTCGAGCATAAGTATTACGAAAGACAAACCCAACGAGAAAGAAATCCACATAAACTGCTTGCCCGAACGAGTGGAAAAGTCAAAGAAATCGGGGTTGCTGTAATCATAGCTTGCACCACAGATGCTAAACCAACCACACACAACAAGCACGATGTACATGAAAACCGTAATCCAGTCCAAAGACTTAAATAAACTATCTTTCCTCGTTTCCATAATATATCACCCTATTACTAAAATCTTTTGCACGTTCTTCATTTATCTCCGACAGCTTGCCGTTAAGATATTGCTCCA
>JAUMWZ010000208.1 GCA_030529405.1 Bacteroides sp.
GGATATGAGGTGTTTTTGAAAAACAGTGATGAGGTTTTCTCGAAAGGATATGTTGATGTGCGTGTGGTTGATGATAAGGGCGGACGTGTGAAGTCAGGAATGCCAGGATTACAGTCGTATGATGTTCCGCTTTGCAAGCTGTATAAATCAGGACTCGATAGTCTGACTGTCAAAGTGTTTCATTCTATGGATAGTTATGCTGTATATGGAGTGAAAGATGTTGGAATAAAGGTTTTAGCAGATAAAGCAGATTAGACACTTTCTAAACTGTATATAAATTATAAATAGACTATATATTGTTTGAAAATCAGTTATATATCATTTTCAATTAAGTGGTATATAGTTGGCAAAAGGGGTGTATGTGGTTAAAAAATGAGGTTTGAATGAACTCTCTTCTTTTCAGATAGTGTTGTTTCCTTAAATCTACTTATATTTGGAAAGTGGTTTTCATTGTTTCTTCATTTTTAGAGGAGCTGTGATGGCAGAGAGATAAACATAATAAGGAGGAGATAAACTCTTTCGTTGTTTGACAAAACATATACTGACTTACTTAAAAATACCATAATATGAGAAAAGCATTTTTGTTTCTTACTTTGACTTTTGCTTTTGTGTTTGCAATAGATGCACAAGTATTGGGGTACACAAGTATGAAAAACTTCGTGAATAATGTTGCTGACACCATAGCTGATGTTCGCATAGAAAAGCGTAAATGGGGACAGATGATGTTATCAAGCGGAGTTGATTACAGAATTAGCATACCAAACGGAGAGTCTGATTATAAAGATGTGAAGAAGAAATACTTTGCTGTGCTCGACGATGATGGGAAACTGTATGTAAACTGTCGTACGCTGAGATATAAGCGTATGAAGTTTGGCTCATGGTTTGCTCCGGCTTTGCGAATTGGCAGTAGAATATATTTTAGTGCCTTGCCTTTAGGTTCTGTGGCAGGTAGCATCTTTGTGAAAGAAGACTCACAACGTGTGTCGGGCGATGTAGGAGATGCAATAGCTACATCGGCTTTAGTCAATAAGAGAGTGTGTTATGAGCTGGACTGCAAAACAGGCAAAGTGATTTTTGTTGATACTAAGCGTATGACCAAACTGTTGCAGATAAGACCTGAATGGCAAAAGGCGTACTTGCAAGAAAACGACCAACGAGCAGAATGTGCGTTTAGATATATTAAGCTATTGCAGACAGTTAAGTTCTAAAATGTATCATATTTGCGCTATGGCAATTTTGTAATTACTTATAATATATAATTATCTAAGATTTAATAGAGAAAACTTTTTACACCAGAAAAGTTTTCTCTATTTTTGTTTCCTGATTTTTGATTTGCAAACTGTATATTGTTTGAAAATCAGTTATATATAGTTTGTTTGTCAGCTGTATATAAATTACAACTAGGTTATATATACTTTGCAAACACATTTCTATACCAATGATTTAGAAGTTTCTTGGTTATATAAAAATATTATTTACTGTGGATAGTGTAATAAATAAAGAAGAAAACAAAGAACAACGCTCTGAACTGAGAGAACAAGTAGTGAAAGAAACCGAACGACTATTTGCACAGAAGGGGATAAAGAGTGTGACGATGAACGATATTGCTGCAAATATGGGAATATCTAAGCGCACTCTTTACGAAATGTTTCCCGATAAAGAAACACTTCTTACTGAATGTGTCATTTGGAGACATAATGAAGAAAACGCTTTGATGAATAGAATATATCAAGAAGATAGTGATGCGCTGCATGTGATGTTTGCTGTTTTCATGAGGCATATAGAAATTTATCATCAAACAAATAGAGCGTTTTTTGATGACATAAAGAAGTATAAAAAGGTATATAAGTTTATTGAAGAACGCAGGGCTAGTCATGCCGAAAATGCAGTGCAGTTTTTCATGTCGGGAGTTAAGCAAGGAGTGTTCAGAAGTGATGTTAATTATGACATTACTGTGATGTTGCTAAAAAAACAGTTTGACCTATTGTTAGACACAGATATAGTATCGCGCTACTCTGTGATAGATATATATGAGTCTATTATGTTTACATATCTGAGAGGAATAACTACTTCTAAAGGAATTGATAAACTAGAGAACTTTATAGAAGAATATAGGGCTAAGGCATCGAAAAAGATGTCTTAACACGTTGAGAGAGAAGGGAGAATATATAAGATATACAAAAAGAAAGGAAACAATGAAAAGGTATTTATGTAAGATTGTGCAAGCAAAAGCA
>JAUMWZ010000209.1 GCA_030529405.1 Bacteroides sp.
GTTTCTAATTTATATATAGTCTACTTTTAATTTATATATAGTCTACTTTCAAACTGTATTTACTCAATTTTTTGTTTATATATATTTCAGCTCACAAAGGTAATACAACACAGCTAACAATAACAAAACAACTGTTAAATTATAACGTACTTATTCATTTTCTATACAAATAATTCATACATTCGTGATAGGAAAAACAAAGTAAGAATGTAGATGGGAAAACTTTATATCGTGCCTACACCGGTTGGCAACCTAGAAGATATAACTTTGAGGGCACTAAAGGTGCTAAAAGAGGTTGATTTTATTCTTGCAGAAGATACAAGAACATCTTCCAAGCTGTTGAACCACTATGAGATAAAGAAACCTCTACTTTCTCATCACAAATTCAATGAGCATAAGACGGTAGAGTCTGTGGTAAACAAACTGCTTGCTGGACAAACTGCGGCACTGATATCTGATGCCGGAACGCCATGTATATCTGACCCTGGCTTTTTGTTGTCAAGAGAGTGCGTAAGAAAAGATGTCGAAGTGGACTGTCTGCCAGGAGCCACAGCCTTTGTGCCAGCTTTGGTTATGTCAGGATTTCCTAACGATAAGTTTTGTTTTGAAGGCTTCTTGCCACAAAAGAAAGGGCGACAGACAAGAATGAAAATACTCTCGGAAGAAGAGAGAACAATGATTTTCTATGAATCGCCACACAGATTGGTAAAAGCTCTGCAACAGTTTGCGGAATATTTCGGTAGCGAGAGAGAGGCAGCAGTGGTTAGAGAAATTTCTAAGATACATCAAGAAACAAAACGAGGAACGATGGCTGAGCTGATAGAACACTATACTCAGAAAGAACCTAAAGGTGAGATTGTGATTATTGTGAAAGGTAAAGAATAACAAACAATATTTATAGGAGAGATTTATTATGAAGAAACTGATTTTATTATTAGTAGCATCTGTAGCTCTTTCTTCTTGCGATGCATTGACAGGCAATAAGAAATTGAAAGAAGAAAACGAACAGTTGAAGATTGAATTATCGCAAAACAATGCGGAACTTGAAGGAATGTTGGAAACATTCAATAGCATTCAAGAGGGATTTCGTATGATAAACGAGGCCGAAAACAGAGTGGATATTCAGAAAGGTGTTATAGAAGAAAATTCTGTTAGTGCTAAGAAAAGAATTGCAGAAGATATTAAGTTCATCGCAGAAAAGATGAAAGAAAACAAGGAAAAGATTAGCAAACTTGAAAGCCAACTAAAAAGTAGCCGTGTGAACTCATCGCAATTAAAGAAAGCTATTGCATCTTTGACAGAAGAACTTAAAACTAAACAACAATACATTGAAGCACTTGTTGAAGAGCTAAGCAAGAAAGATATGAAAATGAAGGAACTTGAGATTGAAATACAAGACCTTACAGAGTCAAACACTGAACTTGTAGATACTAATAGCGACTTAAACAACAAGGTGATAAACCAAGATGCAGAGATACACACAGCTTGGTATGTGTTTGGAACTAAGTCAGAACTAAAAGAGCAAAATATTCTTGTGAAGGGAGATGTTCTTACTACTGACAACTATAATAAAGACTACTTCACTAAGATAGACGTTAGAACAACAAAAGAAATTAAGCTATACTCTAAACGTGCAGAACTAATGACTAACCACCCAGCTGGAAGTTACAGACTAGAAAAGGACGAAAAAGGTCAGTATATGCTTACAGTGATAGATGTGCAAAAGTTCTGGAGCGTGTCAAAATATCTAGTGATACTTGTTAAGTAAGAATTGAGAAAGCAATAAACACATATTCAATAAGCAAAGGTGGCAATTATAGTGGTTGAGTTTAGCACTGTATTTGCCACCTTTTTATTGTTCGCTTTCGTGTGTGTCTACTTCTTTTTGTCTTCTTTGTCTGCTGGTTTTTCGCTGTTTTCTTCTTTTTGCTCCATCATAGCGAAGAAACCTATCAAGTCGTTTGTTGCGTTTCGCAAATCGGAGCATGAAGTTTCTCCGTTGCAAACTTTATCTTTTTCTTCCTTTTCCATTATTACTCTAGTTTTTATTGTCTATCCTTTCAAAATATGATAGTATACATTGTTTTTGCAAGCACTTAACCTCTTGCTTGCTGTTGCTATATCTTTTGCTTGTGATAAGTATACGACGCTTTTGTTGGCTGTATATGTCTATTTTTCAAATTATATACTCTTTA
>JAUMWZ010000009.1 GCA_030529405.1 Bacteroides sp.
GTATCACAGACCTTGGAGAGAGTCTAATGGAACCACTAAATGGAATCATAAATTGGGCTTTGAAACATTCTGATGAGATATTAGAGCATCGTAGCAAAGTAGAAAAACAAAGATAAAGTGAAACCTCATAAAGTTGCGGTCTGTATAACTTATAGTTATCATTTGAGTTTTATATCAAATAAAAAACAAAGAGTTTATTCAAAACAAAACATCATATTACACAGATTGAATTAAACAAAAGAAGATTTCTAGAGACTAGACGTATAATCTAAGATTGGGATAATAACAAAAGAAAATATTGTTCAGAAGTTTATTTGAGCACCTTTACAATGTAGCAACAAGAAAAAAGGGGTGATTATGCATATTGCATAATCACCCCTTAACATTACTAACTATTCAGTTATTCTAATCAGAATAGTTTGTTTGGATATTCACCTGCATCAACAAGTGCTTGTATCTTTTCTACTACGCTTTGTCTGTCTTCTGGATAAGTTACGCCAAACCATTTGCTTGTAGTGTCTAACACTTCCACTGTTGAAGTGCCATCTTTTATCAACTTATCTACCATCAATGGAATGAAGAATTCACTCTTTAAGTTTTCGTAGTTTTTTGGGTCGCTCAAGAATGCTTTGAAGAACTCTTTGCTATATGCGAAATAGTCAGGAGTAAATCCCCAGAAGTTCATGCTGACAGGAGTGTGTTCTGGTGTTGCTACCCATTCTCCGTTGTCGTCCATGTACTTAATTTCGCCGTCCATTCTTTGTATTTTTGTGCGCTCTACAACAGAACATAACTTTTTGTTTGAGTCTGTTTCGCAAATACCTCTTGACACTGTTCCGCTTTCGCTAAGCGTGTTTCCAACTCTAAAGCCCACCATTGCATAAGTGTTTTTAGAGCCTTCTGGCAACTCGCTAAGGAATTTTCCCATTACCTTGAAAGAGTCTTTTCCGTAGAAGTCATCACAGTTGATTACAGCGAAAGGCTCGTTGATAGCATCTTCACCCATCATCACTGCATGGTTTGTTCCCCATGGTTTTGTTCTTTCAGCTGGGCAAGTAAATCCCGCAGGTAGTTTGTCAAGTTCTTGGAAGACTATTTCGCAAGGAATGTGTCCTTCGTACTTAGAGATTATTTTGTCTTTGAAGTCTTGTTCAAAGTCTTTTCTGATAACGAACACTAAGCGTCCGAATCCTGCTTCTATAGCATCGTGGATAGAGTAGTCCATGATTGTTTCTCCATTAGGACCTAGTCCGTCAAGTTGTTTAAGACCACCGTATCTGCTACCCATGCCAGCAGCAAGTAAAAACAAAGTTGGTTTCATAGCAATTTATTTATCTGTTTTATTGTAAGTATTTATTTTAATGCTGTATTTTCAAGCAAAAGTATAAAAAATATGTTTAGAACGGATAACCGATAGCAAAATGAAATCCTATATTCTTCAGAAACTTACCCGTTACGTTGTAATATCCTTTCTTGCCAGTGTCGTATGGGAAGTGCAAAGGCACTCCGAAGTCTAGACGGAAAACAAGTATATCCATGTCGTACCTAACTCCGAAACCTGTGCCGAGAGCAATCTGATTGAAGAAATTATTTATTCTTAGCTCAGAGTTTGGTCTTTCTTCTGCTTTTTGCAACATCCACACGTTTCCTGCATCGAGGAATGTTGCTCCCCACAAGTTGCGAAACATTCTAAAGCGAAATTCTAAGTTACTTTCAAAACGGAATGAACCGACTTGGTCAAGATAAGAGTATTTTCCTTCTGAAGGGTGATATCCACCAGGACCTATACTACGTACAGTGAATGCACGAATACTATTTGCACCTCCTGCATAGAAGTGTTCAATGTATGGCGCAACTTCAGAGTTTCCATAAGAGAACATTGCTCCCACAGCCGTACGAGTGGCTATTTTATTGTTTCTGTCTATATTCCACAGATACCTAAACTCAGAACTCAATTTGACAAATTGCGCAAAAGGTGCACCGAAAAGTCGCTTGTCCTTCTTATTAAAGTCATGCCCTGCTGCCTTATATATCAACGAGGTTATATTTCCAGCCGACTTGATTGTAGATTGCCACCAAATGGGATTTCTTACACCAGCTATTCCGTTGTTGCTGAACGTGTAAGTATATTCCATTGCTGGAATGAATTGGTCTTGAAAGCTAAGGTATAACACAGGATTAGACTTCACAATGTCAGAGAACTTGTCGTAATACTTCTGCAAAAGATTAAAACTCAAATTCAGAGGAGTAATACTGTGGTGAGATGAGCGAGTAGGCTTAAAGTCATAAGTCACTTCGCCTCCAAAAGAAAGAAGTTTGTAATACTTAGCTCTGTTAAGCTGGTTTGCGTTTAGCTTGAAAGTTGTCGATGCTGGATACTGAAACTCCAACTTATTGAAGTAAGGGAACACTACTCTCGGATAGTAAAGTGATATGGTTGTGCCAAACTCCCAGCTGTTAAGCACCGATGTGAGTTCTTTCACTCCCGTTTGCCACTCATAAGAACCTTTTACCTTAAATCCTAACCTTTCTCCACCTCCAAAGATGTTGTGTCTATTTATTCCAAACGATGCTCCTGGTCCTGTTTGATTATTACTTTTTGTTACAAAGTTAAATTCTATCTCTGCATCTAATGGCTTAGCCAAAGCTGCATATATGTTAGCAGACAACAGATTATTTTCCTCTCTGACAGAGTCTTTATTTTGCACGCCAACTATGTACATTTCAGAAGCAGACGAACTATTATTGTCAGCTACACTATCTTTACTCTGAAAATTGAACTTTAACGGTTTGAAAGACAGTTTCTCTATTTCATATTGATAGTCCACGTAATTGAATATTCCAAGACTGCTTAGTCTTTCTTGAATAGCCTCTTGGTCTTTCTGATTATATAGCGGATTTAATTCTACATTTCTCTGTTTGCCATATAGAAACTGCTTGTAGTTTATCCAACGATACAGAATGTTTGGTCGCACACGAAGTTTGTTATGAAAGCGTATGTTCAGGTTCTTGTATCTGATGCTATCATTAGGCTCTTCTCCATTCTTGCCCAATAAGTTCACAGTCTTACTTCCTATGTTGTAAGGTTTCTCTACTTCCTTTGGCAAGTCTCCTGCTGGTATTGCCCTCAGACTTATATATCCTCCGTATCGTATTGTAGTGTCAGCCTCGAAAGTGATGTATTCAGGGCGGAAATAGAAGTAGCCTTTGTTTCTTAATTCAGCAGAGAGTCGGTTTCGTTCGCTGTCGAGTTTTAGAACGTTAAACTTCTCTCCCACATTTACTAACCTTTTGTTTTCAGATGCTTTCATTATGTCTAGCACATCTTTGTCAAAGCCTTTATGCCCTAGTTCTGTTATTATATATGGTATTCCTGCATTGATGGAATACACAACCTTAGCCTTCAAGCTGTCTTTTGAGCTATGAACTACATCATAAGATACTTTGCCGTTGAAGTGACCATAGTCTTTCAAAAGATTAGTTGCTATCTTTGCTCTTACCTCTGGATTGACAGTAGATACATACACAGGAGGATTGGCTGCCAAACGGTTGAATAACCATTTTCCAAGCCCGCTCTTATACTTAACAAGTGCATTATAGCTCCACATCTTGAAAGGTATAGGAACAAAACCACCCGCTATTGTTGTGCTCGGAGTTTTATAAAGGGCTGCATCAATCTCGTCCTTCATTTCATCGTCTTTTACTTTCTTCTCGTCAGCAAACTTAACTTCGTTGCCAGTGTAGAGCAACTCCGTTTTAGGTATATGCTTAGTAACATAGCACGAAGACAATGCAACAACTATGATGGCAAATATTATTAGATTATATATTCTTGTCATTGATTTTATTTCTTTTTACGCTTAAAAATAAACAGCTCGCTAAGTTTGTCTACCTTTTTTCTCAACACAACACCCACGCCAGTTTCTATTATTTCTTCGTCTATTATACTTTCATAGTTTTTATCATAAAACAGACGTACGTAGCGAGTGCCCGTTCTGTCAAGTCTGTATTCTAATGAGATATTGTCTATGAAAGACTGAGCGTTGTTCTTAGCATTAGCCCCAGTAGATACTTTTCCACCTATTACAACCTGAAAACGATTATCAAACAATCTTTGTGAATATCTGAAACTGTAATCTGTTCGTTTGCCTGCTCCTCCCGATTCTTCGTGATTTTCCACACCAACAGATAGGCTTGCATTCTTAATATTACCAAGCAGTGAGTTTATCTGACCAGACAACACCGAGCTAAGCGCACTTCCCATATCTGGCATTCCTTTACCACCTCCTCCACCAATAGGGCCTCTTCCGAGGTAGCTCTTAGTTATCATTATGTATAGTGCTTGTTTTCCTCGTTCCACCTCTCCCATCGCTGTCAGCTCATTTTGTATCTGTGTATCTTCTGGTGCAGCAACATCAAAAGCAAAGGCCAAGTTGTTTAGCTTGTTCTTCACTATTATAGACACATCAAAATCTACATTGCGTGACGAGCCACTCTCTTTGTCTGTTACGCTAGCACGTATTCTGTCAGTAGCTTTGAAGTTAATAAATGGGTCGGTAATCTTACCGTTCCATTCCAAATAGCTACCATTCTCTATGGCGAATTTCTTAGCCGCTATCACTGGAAGTGCATATTTCATCAATCCACCGCTAAGAGTATATCTTCCCGACAAAAGCATATCGCCCTGTGGAGAATACTTGAGTGAAAGATTGCCTCCTCCTTCAAGTTCAACCCTATTATCGCTAGTTGCGTCCAAATCGACTTTCATTCTTACCGAAGGGTCTATATGCACAGTCATAAGCATATCTAAACCTCCTAGTGAAACGTAGTTAGTCTTCTTCTTATTTGTAGTTACTGTATCTGCAAACGAAGTAAAGTTTACAAGTCCACCAAGACGGTCTTGCACGGTAAGTGGCGAGTCTGTGTAAATATATGATACATCTGTATTCCCTAAAAGATTGATGTTTCCCCTCATAGACAAGTTGTCTAGTCGTCCTCTTACTGTTGATGAGAAGTCTGCCATAACCTTACCATACACCAAACTTTCTTTTGTTTTAGGTGCATCTAGTATAGTATAATTCACGGCCTTCATGTTTATGTCAAGCGAAGGCATTGTCAGTTCTTTGAAGTCTATAAGCCCATCTATCACAAACGGATTATTATTTACAGAGTAGATGGAGTACTTATCAAATAGTATCTGATTATTCTTTATAGGTACTTTACTATCGTCAAACCTGAAACTTGCACCATATTGTTGCGAGTTTATAGACACACTGTCGAGTGTCAAGTAACCATTCATTTTGGGCTTGTCTAACATTCCCTCCACATTCAACTCTCCATTCATTTCTCCCTTTAACGAAACAAGTTTCTTTGGTATAAACAAGTTGGCTATGTGAAGCGGGAAACTAGTCATAACAGAGTTTATCTCTATGCTGTCTTTTTTACTCTTTGAAGGTATTAGCTTACCATCTGCAAGCAAAACCTCACTGTCATTATAAGTAAGATAAGTACTCAAATACTGCTTACCGTCATTAGCAGGTAGCCAAGTTGTACCCAACGAGATATTACCTACTTCTTGCTTTTCGTACGTCATATCATACACATTTACATCGGCAGATAGTTGCAACTTCTCTTTACTCTGTATGTAGTGTGCCTCGGCTGATAATTCTCCTGTTATATATGGTATATACGGTACGGCTGATGATATTTCTTCAAGTCGCAACTTCTTCAGTTCAACGTTCATGTTCTGCAACGAAACGCTGTCACTGTTAGACGAGCTTATTCTTATACCCGTATTGTCTTCGGTACGCATATCTACACTTGCATATACACGCATATTTTTGTGTAGATACACCCAGTTATTGTTTTCGTTGAAATAGAACTTTCTGAATGCAATAATTGGCTGTTCCGGAGTCATTCTGAAAAGAAAGCCTTCTGTCCTTTCATTCTTAAACGGTTGTGCATTTATGCCCAAAAGAACTCCTGTTTCTCTTGCTCTATCTTTCAATTCAATATTCATTTGTGCGTCTTTATTGGCTATATAGCCATCTATTGTTGTAGCAAATGAATATTGAGGATTGTTCTTGTCGTTTTCAACCTTCAACACATATTTTATCTGCGCACTATCTTGCGAAAGAGCAAAATCGACATTGTCTATCACAAGTGTGTCTACCATAATTCTATTTACAGACGCACTGCCGAGCAAACCTTTCTCTCTCTCCGCACCGAGTGTCATCGTTGCACTATTGAACGAAACGTTGTTTTGCTTCAAGATGTAAGAAACAGGATTTTCTTTACCCGACTTCATGCTCACAGATACGTTAGGCAGACTTTCTCTTATAAGATTATTGTCAAGTTCGCGCTTCATTATCTGCTTTTCAATCATAGACATCAGCTTTTGCGACTGACTTATAAGTACGTTTGCATTAGGCTTTGCCTGCAAGCTAACAGATAAATCTCCACTGTTTAGAGATGCTTTAACCTGCTCTTTATCAAGGTTAGCCGTCAGCTGATATGTAAAATCCTTGCCCAATGGTTTCTCTATAAGCCCGAGCTCTTTCAAGTCTAATCTAGAGATGTTTACATCTAAGTTTGCTATGTATTCCTTAGCCGTCAAGTTATAGTCTGCCTTTGCATCTATACCTATCAGACTATTGTTTGTGCTAAGATGTGCCTTTGCCAATCCGTCTTCCACCTTAGCTTTCAGCATCACGCTATCTACTCTGTATTTATCGTAATGTATGTCTTTAAGCACAAAGTCTATATCCGACTTTGTCTTCCTTGACTTAACGTCAAAGCCTCTACCTGAGATTTTAGCCGATGCAGCTATATTGTGCAACGGTATGTTAGTCAGCACCTTGCTAAAGTATGCATTGTCTAGTTGCAAACTAACTACATACGATTCGTTAGCTATATTTACTTTACTTCCAAACGATAGATTGATTGGAAGTGATTTCAAAGCTATATCTGAAGATATGTTGCTACCATTGAGTGTCACCTCACCATTGGCAACTATGCTATCGGGCAGAACTACCGAGTTTACCTCTCTACCACTTGCCACCTTAGATATAAACTTCATATCTTCGGTTTCGATATCTAACTTCAAGTTTCCACTTCTTCTTTTCTCATCAAGTATATCGCTAAGATATCCATTCGCTTTAGCCGAGAATGCTCTGTGAAGTTCCAAGCTCAAGTCTTTTAACTTTATTCGCCCAAGAGTGCCCTCAATGTCTGTGCGCATCTTTATTGAGTTGCCCGCATATTCTTCTCTTATAGCCTTAGGAACGTCATAGGCTTGCTCTAAATCAGCTTTGCTCACGTTGGCAAACAAGCTCAAATTAAGTTTTGATTTAGGATTTAGCTCTAACGCCTTCCAATCGGTTTTGGCAGAAAGATTAAATTCTGACGAGAAAGTTTTAATATTGATATTAGGCACACTGATAACACTGTCGTTTGAAAAAGCATTACCCGACATAGAGAATATTCCTAGTCCAGAGTTTTCTTCAAGCATATATACCGACTTGATGACAGCATTTGTGTTATTACCTGCATACATCAAAGACTCTAAGTCAATAAGCATATCCTTGAGATGAATATTGTTTACATCAAAACCTCCCTTTGTTTCTTCTCCACCTCTTCTATACTTTACTTCACTTTTCTCTACCAAAAATCTTTCCAGCGAGTATTTTTCGTTGGCTAAATCAACATTTATATCCGTCAGATTAGTCTTGTTTAGCCTCACAACTCCGTTTATCGAGTCATTTGGCATATCTAGCTTTATCTTTATATTGCTCAGGTCTATCTCGTCAATGTTTACCAACCAATTCTGTTTTGTGGTTGTTGTGTCTTCTTTGCTCACTAGACTGTCTATAGTAACAGAGAAGTCTACATTTCTCAAGTCTATTGAGTTTATGTCTGCTTTCTCTCCAAGCACATCTATTTCATCGGCATCTACCGAGAACCTTGTTAATTCTCCGGTAACATTCATACCTTCTATGAGTGTTGCAGTATTTACATACAGCTTGCTAACGCTCACAGATTTGACATTGACCTTGCCTTTTATCAATGACAAGGCACTAACCTCTACATCTATATTGCCTACATTAAGAATTGTATCTGTATCTTTCACAACCTTCAACCCACTTACCACAAGATTCAAAGGAAAGCTCAAGTCTATTCTGTCCATGGTTATCTGCATTCCCGATTGCTTTGACGCAATGGCAGACACTTCTTTGCGTATCAGGTTTTGTATAGGTGGAATATACAGAGATAACATCAACAACGTGAAAAGTATTGTTGGTGTCAGTGCTATCCATATAAGGATTCTAATTTTTTTATTCTTCAGTGCCTTCACAGTGTTAGTATGTTGTGTTTTACTATGTACTTCTAAAGTGTTTTCTGAATCTAGCATAAAGCAACAAACCAGCGGTTGTCAGCCCAAAAGGAAAAGCCAACCAAATTCCTAGCAGTTGCATATCTAATAGAAAACCAAATATATACCCCACTGGCAAAGATATTATAAAGTATGCAACAAATGCTATATACATCATAGGTTTTACGTCAGACATTCCTCTAAGTGAGTTTGCAAAAGTTATTTGCAGTGTATCGCCCACCTGATAAAGCAAGAAAGGCAGTATCAAAACTGTTGTTGTGGTTGCCACCTCTACATCATCAGTAAACCAATAGGGGAATATATCTTTTAGCAAGAATATAGCTGTTGATTGTATCAAGCATATTAAAAGCATAAGATGAAAGCCTGCAAACGTGGTTCTACGTATGTTAGCTTTGTCGTTTTGTCCTACATAGTGGCTCACTCTAACGGCTATTGCTGCCCCGATGCCATAGTATATCATAAACGTAAACTGTGAAACCGTGAGCATAACTTGATGTGAAGCGAGTGCTATTGTGCCTATCCACCCCACCATGACGGTACTCAAATTGAACGAGGCAGACTCCATTCCCATCTGTAAGGCTACTGGTAAGCCGAGTTTGTTGAGCTTTTTATACAGAGTGGTAGACCATTTTTCTGCCACAAATCCACGTTTGTATTCGGCAAAAGGCTTAGTGAAGAAAAACAAAACCGAGTATATGACAACCATCAACACACGAGAAACCAAGGTGCTAATTCCCGCTCCATAAAGTCCGAGTTCAGGAAGCCCAAACTTACCGTATATGAGCGCATAGTTGCCAATAATATTGAAAGAGTTGCCAATTAGTAGTATCCACATTGCCACCTTAGTCATTGTTATTCCGTCTGTAAACTGTCTGTAAGCATTAAATAGCATAACAAAAGGAATAGATGTAAGCAACGTTACGAAGTATGGCAACATTATAGGGATAATCTCTTGTGGTAAATCAAAGTTTTCAATGTTCTGATACACAACAAAAAGCAATAACGACAGCATAAAAGCCACTATTAGGTTTGCCATAAGGCTTATACGAAGTGCAAAGCCAGCGTTCTCTTTCTCGCCCCTGCCACAGAACATTCCCACCACGGGAGTTAATCCGTAAGAAAAACCTACACTAAAGATTATGGCAAGATTGAATATGTTATTGACAAAAGAAGCAGCTGCCAACTCGTCAGTGCTATGTTGCCCAATCATCATAGTATCAGCAAAACTAAGTATGATAACGCCTAACTGACCCACAACAATAGGTAGACCGAGAGTTACAAGAGTTTTATAATGAGATAGGTACTGTTTTATGTAATTGTTCATCTATATGATTATGATTTGTATTTATATGCCACCTAAAAGGAAACTATATACAGTCTGTTTGTAAACCATATATAGTCAATTTGCAAACCATATATAGTGTAAAAACAAACTGTATATAGTTAGCAAACCGTTTGCCCCCCTCAAACGTTGTGGTTAATTAGTTTTTTTTTGTAATATAACACTGTTTTGTTTGTGCTTACAAAAGTGTTTTTTGCCACACGCATAACGTCTTCTGCCGTTACGGCTCTATAGTTATCGGTTTGAGTAAGCATGTCTTCCGCCTTCGAGAAAGCCTCAAAAAGCGACAAGTTAGTAGCCACATTAAGGTAGTTGATGCTACCAAACACCTCAGTAGACTCGAATATATTCTTAACCTTATCTATCTCTTCTTCGCAAACAAGTTCTGTTTTGAGCAATTCCAACTCTTGTTCCACCGCTTTTTCTGCTTCTTCAAGCGACACACCATTGCTTGGTTTGCCACTGATATGAAACAGTCCTTCATCGAAACTACCAGATACGTGTGCGTCAATGCTTGAGAATATCTTCTTTTGATTAACAAGTTTCTCAATCAATCGGCAAGACTTTCCGTTTGCAAGTATATCAGATATAAGGTCGTAAACGTAATAATCGGGGTGGTTTCTGCCACACATCTTGTAAGCCATAAACAGCGAATCCAGCGGAACATTACGCTCCACCTCTAAACGTCTTTCTTCTGTCTGAACAGGTTCTTTACATATTTCGGGACGTTTGATTATTCTTCTTTCAATATCTCCAAACCATTTTTCCGTAAGCCTTACACTCTCTTCGAAAGTTATATTTCCCGTTACTGCCAAGATAGCGTTGTTTGGGGCATAGAAACTAAAGAAGAAGTCTTTAACATCTTCTAATGTGGCTTCTTTTATGTGGTCAATGTTCTTGCCAATTGTTGGCCAACTGTATGGGTGTTCTTTATACGCCAAAGGGCGAAGTATATGTCCCACATCGCCATATGGTTTATTAAGACAACGTTGCTTAAACTCTTCTATTACGACACCCTTTTGAACATCTAAGCTGTTTTGATTGAAGTCAAGACACAACATTCTGTCAGATTCTAACCAAAAAGCTGTTTCTACGTTCTGTTTTGGTACTGTGATGTAGTAGTTAGTAACGTCATTGTTTGTCCAAGCATTGTTATCTCCTCCCGCATTTTGTATTGCCTCATCATAAGAAGGAATATTTAGTGAGCCGCCAAACATCAGATGTTCAAACAAATGCGCAAATCCCGTGCGGTCTTTATGTTCATCTTTTGCACCTACTCTGTATAGCACGTTGAGGGCAACCATCTGTGTGCTAAGGTTCTGGCAATGTAGCATTGTCAGTCCATTGTCAAGCACGTGTCTGTTTATCTTCATCATCTTTTGGCTACACTTACTTTCTTTATCTTTATATCTTCCTCTGGTCTGTCGTGGCGGTCTGTTTTAGCTTGTTGTATTTTGTCTATAACGTCTAACCCTTCTATTATCTCGCCAAACACTGTGTAGCTACCATCTAGGTGCGGAGAGCCACCTACTGTTGTGTAAGCCTCTATCTGCTGGTCTGTGAAAGAGAATTTTCCTTCTGTGCGCAATATGTTTCTCGCCTCTTTGTCTACTTTGTCTTGCACCTCAACCATGGTAAACTCATCTCCACTTTTACGTGCCATGTATATCTCTTTTGCATATTTTGCCATCGCTTTCTTATATGCAGCAACTTCTTTTCCTTCGTTTATGCGCTTTTCGAGCATAGAGAGTTCAGCCTTAGAGAACACTCTGCCCGTTACAAGATAGAACTGACAAGCTGACGAATTTTTCTCAGGATTGACATCATCTCCTTGACGAGCCGCACATAGAGTTCCTTTCTTGTGGAAATATTTAGGATATACAAATTCTGCAGGCACAGTATACCCAAGGTCGCCACCACCTAGCATCTTGCCCTTAGGTGCGTTCTTCGATTCTGGGTCGCCTGCTTGAATCATAAATTCTTTGATAACTCTGTGAAACAAAGTGCCTTCGTAGGTCTTGTTTTCTATCAATGTAAGAAAGTTTTCTTTATGTTTCTGTGTTTCGTTATACAGCTTAACCTTCAAGTTTCCCTCGCTTGTTTCAATCTTTACAATAACATCTTTGTCCATATATTTCTTTACTAATTTACCCTTTGTTGCGCACGATGATGATGCAAGGCATAACACACCGACCGCAATTGTTTTTAATATCGTCTTTCTAAAACCTTTTATTGCGCACATATCATTCAATTATTGAACGGGCAAATTTAGTAAAAAACAAGCTAGAAACGGTATGCAACACCGAGCTGATTGATATAAGAAATGTTATTTTGAATATAGAAAACGAAACAAAACTATCATCAAAATACAAGGCAAAACACATTTAACAAAAACAGAGGTTAGCACAAATAGAAAATAAGTTATCAAGGCATCATTCAATATTGATTATCAGCGTGATTGCAAATCATATACAGTCTAGTTCCAAATTGTATATAGTCTGTTTGCAGATTATATATAGTCTTCCAGTAAGTTATATATGGTTTAGAAAAGCATCATCAGACGCCTTTTGGGTAAGCAACAAACAAAACAAAACGAACAAACATCTATTTAGCTAGAAAAAGAAGTAAGTTTGCTTAATTGATAAACTATAGTTACACGATGAAATATTATGCTCTAAAAGGCTATTATTGATTATCAAAAAGTCACAAAACCAACAACAAGAGCTACATTTTTACTAAAATTAAATCTAACAAAGAAATTCCACCGTCCTTTTTAACCTCTGTTGCTTGCAATTATAAATAATTACACATAAATTTAGAGCATATCTTACTGAAACACTTAACAATAGGTAAGCAACAAAGCAAAATCACACCACACATAGAACATCAGAAACAAAATATCACGTCATCACAAGACATAAGCAAACAACATACAACAAAAAACAAACGAAATAAAGAAGAGAAACAGCCCAAGAAAGATTTGATATAGCTCATCATATAAAAACAAGATATACTGTATAGCGTACAGATGATTGTCTAACCTAAAAAAGCAGACTATGAGTATCAATCCCAAACAGAAGGGTAAAAGGTTTGTTTCCTTTTTCCTGTTATTGCTGTTTTGTAGCCTTATGAACCACATATGCGCACAAAACACAGCAGAAAAGAAAGTGTCATACAAATGTGTGAAAGAAAAGCTTTCCGTTGCGCTGGAGGAAATAGAAAAAGCCTCTGGCTACTATAAGATTGATTTTGTGGCGAGTGAAGTGAAAGACTATATTGTGACTGTTGAGTTTAGAGACCTTACTGTTCTGCAAGCCGTGAGAAAACTTATTGAGGGCAAACCTCTTGATGTTACAACAAAAGACAAAACCATCTTGATTAGGAGGCAAGATGACAGAAAATCAAAAGAATTCAAAGTAAAAGGAGTAGTTAAAGACAGTCAAGGAGAACCTATTATAGGAGCTTTTATAAAAAATGTAGGAAGCACCTCTGGAACCTCTTCAGACGAAGACGGAATGTTTACACTCAGTGTGAAAGATGAAAGCGAAAAGATAGAAGTGTCTTTCATCGGAATGAAAAGTGTAGTTACTAAACCTGTAAAAGGAAAAGTCCTAAACATTGTTTTAGAAGAAGATAACACCGCAATAGATGAAGTGGTAATTACAGGTATATACACAAGAAAAAAAGAAAGTTTTTCAGGCTCATCAAAAACCTATAAAGGAGAAGAGCTGAAAAATATAGGTACACAAAATATCATACAGAGCTTGAAAACTCTTGATGCAGCATTTGCAGTCATAGAAAACAATCTTAACGGCTCAGACCCAAACAAATTGCCCGACCTAGAGATTAGAGGAAAAAGTAGTATAGTAGGACTTAAAGAACAATTCGGGGAAGATCCTAACCAACCTCTATTTATTCTTGATGGATTTGAAGCACCGTTGCAAACAATAATGGACTTAAGCATAGACAGAGTGGCTACAGTCACTATACTGAAAGATGCTGCATCGACGGCAATATATGGTGCTAAGGCGGCAAACGGAGTTGTAGTGGTGGAAACAAAAGTACCACAGGTAGGAAAACTAAAGTTTTCTTACAACGGAAACTATGGACTTACGTTTGCAGACCTTTCAGACTATAACCTAATGAATGCAGCAGAAAAACTTGAATATGAAAGATTGGCGGGAAACTTCAAGTCTAATCTAGTGGGATTTGAAGAGCTAAAACAAAAAAGATATAACAAACTGCTGGCAAATGTCAAAAGAGGAGTAGACACATACTGGTTGTCTGAACCGCTAAGACTAGGTATCAACCAAAACCACAACGTTTATGCAGAAGGAGGAGATGATAAGATTAGATATGGTATAGGGGCAAGCTACAACAACATTGAGGGAGTTATGAAGAAATCTTCAAGACGTGTGCTTAACGGACATATAGATTTAATATATCGTGTGGGTAAACTCAGCTTCTCAAATAAACTTTCTATAGGAACAACCAAACATAACAATCCAATTGTTAGCTTTGCCACTTACGCCAAATCAAACCCATACTACCCCAAAAGGAATGAAGGAGGAACAGTAGAAAAATGGTTGGAATATAAAGAAGGAGGAAATAATTCAATAGACGCTTCTGTTAATATGGGAAACCCATTGTGGAATGACCATCTAAATAGCTATAACAAAGGAGATGCATTCAATATTAGAAACAACTTCAACATAGAATACAGACCTTTTAGTTTCTTATTCATCAGAGGACGATTCGGTATTGATAAAGCCACAAGAGATTCTGAAAGTTTCACATCACCTAAAGACACTTCGTTTGACGAAACAGAAGTGTTGCAGAAAGGAAGTTATAGCGATAACCGCTCAGACTCGTTCGGTTATGATGGCGACTTTTCTGCCACTTATGGACAATATCTGAATGATGCACACCAAATAAATGCAGTGTTAGGAGCATCAATAAGAGAGAATAAAAGCATATATAAAGGATTCTCAGCCGTGGGATTCCCTGAAGGAAATTTCAACACTCCTGGATTTGCTAATTCATACCCAAAGAGTGGAAAGCCATCGTACGGAGATTACAAAAACAGAAGTGCTAACTTCTTTATGAACGCTGGATACTCATATAAAAACAGATACTTATTTGACGGGAACATTCGTATGGACGGAAGTTCAGTTTTTGGTTCTAACAGGCAGTTTACAACTACATGGGCAGTCGGAATTGCTTGGAATTTGCACAACGAAAAGTTTATAAAAGCCATAAGCAAAAAGATAAATATGTTGCAACTAAGAACTTCTATCGGTAATCCTGGTAATCAAAACTTCGGTTCTTATAATACAATTACAACATATAAATACAACAACTGGATGCAGAATATCTTTGGCACAGGAGTTATTGTTGATAGATATGGAGATCCAAACTTAGAGTGGCAAAAGACACTTGACTTCAATATTGGAATGAATATAAGTCTGTTTAATAGATTACACTTAAATGTTGATTATTATCACAAAGAGACAGACCCTTTACTTGCTTCAATAGGTATTCCTCTTTCAGTTGGAATAAGAAGCAGATTGGCTAATATCGGTAAACAAGTAAACAAAGGTATAAACGGAACTATTAGGTATTCATTTATATACAGACCTAAAGAAAGAATTAACTGGACTACAAGTTTGTCGTTCAGAAGTATGTCTGCATACTATGATAATATAGGAAACAAACTTGACCAATATAACAAAGAAAACATAAGAAAGAACTTGGTAAGATACTATAATGGAGGAAGTCCAACAGCAATGTGGTCTGTTCGCTCGGCAGGTATAGACCCAGCTACTGGTAGAGAAATATTCATCAAAAAAGATGGAACAGTCACTTTCTTTTATAGTTATGAGGACGAAGTTATTGTTGGCAACTCAACTCCAGATATTGAAGGAGTGATTGGGAACAATTTCTATTGGAAAGGGTTTACATTCAGTTTATATGTAAGATATAGCTTAGGTTCACAGTCGTTCAACAGTACTCTATACAGAAAAGTAGAAAATATATCTTCTCAAGCTTTGGTCTACAACCAAGATAAACGTGCTTTATATGACAGATGGAAAAAGCCCGGAGATATATCTAAATACAAGGGAATATCACTTACAGACTACACTCCGATATCTTCAAGATTCGTGCAAGATAACGATTACATATCTCTTGAATCTATCAGAATAGGATACGAGCTTCCACGTAAAGCAGCTAATAGCTTAGGAATTTCTGGTGCAAGAATAAGCGCATACATGAACAATATAGGGCGTTTTTCTACTATAAAAGAAGAAAGAGGTATAAACTATCCTTTCGCAAGGAGTGTTTCAATGTCACTCTCGATTAACTTTTAATTCTATCTCCTATGAAAAAGAATATAATTATTTGCATAATGATGCTTGTTTCCATTTGTTTTGGTTGTTCAGACTGGTTGTCGTTAGAGCCTAGCGACAGAATATCAGAAAAAAACAATTACTCAGAGATAACAGGTTTCAAGAAAGCCTTGAATGGAATATACATAGAGCTAAATAGGAGCAATCTGTATGGTCGTTCTTTGTCATGTGAGTTTATAGAAATCTTGGCACAGAGATATAATATAGATGAAGATAGTAAAACAAACAAAGAGCTGATGTTATTCAACTACGGGGGAGCGGGTGTTAAAGGTCGTATTTCTTCTATATGGGAGTCTGCCTACTCGTTAATAGCAAACATAAACACACTATTAAAGAACTGCGAAGAACACAAAAAGGCTATTTCTGAAGAATACTACAACATCATAAAAGGCGAAGCTCTCGGTTTGCGTGCACTTCTACATTTCGACTTATTCCGTTTGTTCGGGCCTTTGTATGATGCTAATTCTAAGACAAAGACCATACCATATTATAAGTCTTTCAATTTTAACGTGGCTGAATCTGTCACTTCAAGCGAATATATGAACAATGTTATCACAGATTTGCTAGAGGCTGATAAACTTTTAAGGAACGACCCTATCATAAAGAAAGGAGTTTCTGGAGACTTCAAAGACATATTCTTACAATACCGAAATTTAAGGCTTAACAGTTATGGTGTAAAGTCTATATTGTCAAGAGCTTATTTATATATAGGCGACACAGAAAAATCGTATGAATTTGCCAAAAGCGTTATAGACATTCAAGCTGAAAAGTTCCCTTGGGTCATACCAATGAAGCTCACTGGAGGCAAAGATATGGATAGGATATTCCACACAGAGATAATATTTGCCACACAAAACCTAGACAGGCACGAGCTGTTTACAAGACTTTTTGACGGACAAAACTTAAAGCCTCAAACTCTGCTAGCACCAAAAGAGGGAGTGACAAACAAGGTTTTTGAGCACATAAAAACAGACTACAGATATGTAAGTTCATTAAACAACTCGATGGAAATACAGGGTGTGCAGTATAAGATATTTAATAAATATCAAGGGAAAGACTCACTTTTCAACCAGATGATACCCTTGATTAGAGTCAGCGAACTTTACTTGATAGCAGCAGAGACAGCTCCTACCAACGAAGAAAAACTCACTTACTTCAATACTCTTAGAAACAACAGAGGTCTTACAAGCGTAAAGAAGATAAGAGATGTTCAAAAAGGCATTCCAAAAGAATGGGTTAAAGAGTTCTACGGAGAGGGACAATTATTCTTCTACTACAAGAGAACAAAAACAGACAAAATACAATCTGCTACATCTGAGTATGGAACTGTTCAGATGGACTTAAGAAATTACGTTCTGCCTATACCAGAAGGAGAAGTGAAATATAACTAAAGGAGGATTTATTATGAGAAAAAACATAATACTATTGTTCATTTTCTTAGCTCTTTTCTCATGTGTAAAAGACATAGATACATATAAGGGTGGTTCGGGGATATACTTTGACTCAAAACACAACAAAAGAGAGGTTCAAGACACAATATTTGTTTCTTGGGGGCTAAAAAACTCTGATGTAAAGGAGCAAGACATAAAGCTAAGAGTTTGTCTGTATGGCAATACAGCAGAATATGACAGGCAATTTTCTATAAAAATAGAAGCAGAAACAGACGAAACATTTGCTGCTAAGGAGGGAACAGACTACAAGAGCATACCTCTTGTACATACGATAAAAGCTAACACAGCAGAAGCGTTTATAAACATCACCTTGTTGAGAAACGAAGAACTTAAAAACAACCCGAAAAGATTTAAGATTAAGTTGATAGAAAGTCCTGAGCTAGCATTCATATATAGCAGACGAAAGGAGATAGGTGTTGATGGTGGAGGTTTTTCTTATCGACAAATTGACTTTGAAAGAGTTATTAGTATGAACGAAAACTTTCCACCGCCTTCGTGGTGGTTCCTTTACGGTAACAGGTTCTTTGGTAAATGGTCTATAAAAAAATCAATATTGATTTGCGACGTGATGAATATTGACAGAGAAACATGGATGGCTTCAGACGACAAGGCACTTACTCAGGGCTACCTTAAATTTACAGGTAGGTATATGCACAGATGGTTGCAAGAACAAGATCCAAAGATATTGGACGAAGACGGCAAGCCTATGGAAATGGGAAAAGAATCTCAGAATTAAGCAACTACAAACTATATAGATATGAGAATTAAATTATATACAGTTTTGTTCTTGATTATATATACTCTATCTGCATGTCTAGAAGATAAAGGAAACTACATATATCAAGACATAAATGAGGTCTCTGTTTCTGACATCGATAAAAGCAAGTTTTACAACAGAATAGCCTTTGTCGAGCGTCTAACAATAGACCCTAGCATAAGCAACACGCTTGGAAACTTCAACGAGAACAACTACGAATATACATGGAAGTTGATACCTATGGGAAAAGATTTCAGAGATGTTGAGGAGGGAGAAGACTTTGTTGTGTGCAAGACAAAAAAGATAGACATATTCGTCACTCATGAGCCTGGCGATTATCAAGGCTTTTTCATAGTCAAAGACAAGAACACAGAAGTAAGTTGGTACACTCAATTCAATCTGAGAGTGAAGTCAATAACCAGCGAAGGCTGGTTGGTTTTGTGCGAAAAGCAAGGACAACCAAGAATGGATATAGTATTCAATTCCAATGCAGACGAAGATTTGGTGGCACTTGACATTTGGAGAGAAAACCACCAGGAGCTTGGAATGCCGAAGAAGTTGTTCTACAATTACAGCAACTTCACAGGACGAACAGCATGCTTGATGCTAACAGACAAAACCACATATCACCTTGATGAAAAAGACCTCCATGCAGGAGAAGACAACAATTTGATATGGAAGTTTGGCATAACTCCAGAGAATGTGAAGGTAAAGGGCAGCGGTATTTCGCTATACTCTATCAACAATCTGTGGGTCATTGTAAACGAAAAAGGAGAAATATACAGCTTAGATCGCGACATAACTGGAGGAATTTTCGAGTTTCCTATAAATAAGATAGACGGCAAGAAAACCTTTGAGGCTGCTCCGTTTGTAGGTGTAAACCTCGACAATGCTTCTGGAATGAACGGCAGAGAGGGTTGTGTGCCAGCCTTGCTATACGACAACACGAACAAACAATTTATGGTTATAAGAAACAACGCTTCTTATCCGTCCGTAATAACCTTCTCAGGCAAACACTTATTTGATGCTAAAACAGGAAAAGACATTGTTCACATGGAGCCAACAAAGCACGGACTTATATACTCTATTCTTCGCGACCCAAACAGCAAACAACTATTCTTCTACGGCATAGACTTAAAGGCTAAATACAAAGAGCCTGTCAATTGGTGGGACGACCCTACTTACGAAGAATATAACCTGCAAGAGTATTATGGCGAAGTAAAGGGTTCAGAACAAGAATATGCTACAGCTTTTGCTTGTCATCATCAATTTCCATACTTGTTCTACCTAAGCAACAACAAGGTATATCAGTTTGATATGGGCAATCCTAATGAAGAAGCAAAACTAGTGTTAGAACTCCCTGGAGAAGACATAAGGGTGCTAAAGTTTAATCCTTTCGTTGCTTGGGAGAAATATGAAGAATGGGAAAGACTTAGGACATATCAGCTCATCGTTGGAAGTAACGTAGAGGGCAAAAACGAGTCTGATTGTGGGGTTATGAGAGTATATGATGTGCCTAACCTAATGAAACCACTTGTAAAGAAGAAAGAATTCAAAGGACTAGGAAAGATTGTAGACATTACCTACAAAGAAAGAACAAAGAGATAGAAAAACATAACCTATAACAACGAAAGCTCTGATAAGAAAACACATAGTGCCTACTTATCGGAGCTTTCGTTTTATATGAAATATCACTGAGAAAGCACTAAAAACACATCAAAGGTATCCATATAATAAAACATTGAAAAACAACATCTTCAAACAAAACAAGCATAAACAAACTGCAAACCATATACAACTAAGAAAT
>JAUMWZ010000010.1 GCA_030529405.1 Bacteroides sp.
ATACCATTCATCACTTTAAGATTGAACTTTTGCTTCTTCAGTGATTTAAGTTTTACCCTAAACAGTTCTGCACTACCGTTTATAGTAGCTTTGTTTCCTAAGTTCACAAACGTTGGGTAAAGCACTTTTTCACCATCAGAGTGAAGACGGTCATAAGTCAAATTCTCCATAGTAGACACTACCAAAGGCTCAATACCAACATACTTGTATTCCGAAGTGTTATAAGGCAAGGCAAAACCTATGCTGTTTATATTCTTAGCATCTTTAGCAGAAACAAGTAGATAGAACTCTTCTCCCTCCGCAAGATTAGTCTTGCTAGGCTTAACCTCTATAACACCAGCAGGAAGTTCGCTAACATTCGAAGGCACAGCCTCATCTAGTTGAGTAGCAACAATAGATATATCATAGACATCAATAGCGCCATTACCGTTTATATCTCCTTTGCTTATGTATCCTTCAAAGTCTGAGTCGCCACGACGCAAACCTGTATAGTTCATATACGAAGTAAGGTCGTTTTGGTCAATCTTCTTATCGTTGTTTATATCTCCTTGTATATAAGTTTCAGTATTAGGCAATTTGAAGATGTACATCTCTCTTCCTGCGCCATAACCGCCTACGGCTTGACTAACCTCTAAGCGTATGTATCGAGCTGACGGATTACCCTCAAACTTGAACTCCTTTATATCGGAATTGCGTTTCCAGCTTACTTCGCCCGCAAACGTCCAATTGTTTCTGTCAAGACTGTAATAAACTTTGGCTTGAAGTATAGTTCCATTTCCTGCATCAAGACGAGGAAGATAGTGGAATTTGTCTAACACATTGACCGCACGAAGGTCTGCCACAACATCGAAAGGAACAGAGTTTTTGCCATAAACTGTATGCCAAATGTCGCCCTTCTCTGCAAAGTCAAACATTCTGCCAATATGACTTCCGCCCTGTGCTAAAGCTGTACTAGTTGCTTTTACACCTTTAATTGCATACTCCAAAGGATTGTTTTTCGTTCTTACTGTTATCTCTTTCCAGTCAGACTTACCAGACTTGTTTACTGCTCTCAACTTGAGTGTGTAATCAGTTTGAGGTGTAAGCTCATCAAGAAGAAGCTCACCACGTGTGATAGTTGAGTATATCATACCTTGAAACTCAACTTCGCAGTAGTCTGTGTTAGCAGATTGTTTCCAAGTAGGTTTTATTGTATATGCAGTTATATCGTATGACTTAACCTCAAAATCCACAGGACTTTCGATAGCACCCTCTTTTACGTTTAACGCATCGAAAGGCTTATACTCGCACTTATCTACATAGACAGCAATAGTTGTTTCAAGTGTATTGACACTTTGTAGCTTTATGTGTAACTGTGGAGCAATCTTTTCTATCTTAGAATATGCATTAAGCAACGGCTTTTCTAAGTATAAGAATGCATTGTCGGTAGATGAAATTTCATCAAGACTATTAACTTCTTTCAGCTTGACACTCTTACCGTTTATCTTTGCTTTAACTGTCTTAGGGCGCACGGTAGTGTTCACTATGAAATGAGTCTTTTTGTCTGATTTCATAGCTGTATATAATCCGCGAGTTGGTTGTATATAAATTGAAAGTTGATTCTTCTTACTTAATTTGGAAGTTATATATGTTTTAGAAAACTGTCCAAGTCTATATGATTCAGTAAGTCCATCATCGTCGTATTCAGTGAATGAAGACTCTCCGTCAGGATAAAGCTCATATATTCTCAAACCGTTGTCAATCTCGTTAGGATTGTTGTTTGGATTAACCTTAGGAATAATAGCACCCGAACGCACAAAAACAGGCAATTTCCATATAGGGCAAGAGATATTATTTATAATTCTTCCACCCTCATACTTCTCGCCAGTTATATAGTCAATCCACACTCCTTTTGGTAAGTAGATATTGTTACGTATATCGTTTCCGTCAGCATCAGCAGCTGTGTTCTGATATATAGGTGCAACAAGGAAGTCGTCACCATACATAAACTGATATTTAGTAGCGGTTGAGTAAGTGTATCTATTAGGGTCTGACAAGAACATTGCACGTATTAGAGGCATACCGTCTATAGCTTGTTGAGCATAAGTATATGCATAAGGCAACAATTCAGACTTTAGTTTTAGGTAGACTCTGTTTATCTCTGTTGCTCTTTCTCCTAAGGCATGAGGATATTTCTCATTAGAACCCCAACCGTCCATATTTAGTTGCATCGGAGTGAATGTTTTCCATTGGAAGTCACGAATGTTTACTGCCTCGTGACGTCCACCGAAAATACCGTCCATATCAGAAGATATATTTGGCTGACCAGATAGCCCCGACCCAATATATGTAGGTATATGGAAACGAATGTATTCCCACTCTCCACCTGTTTGGTCGCCTGTCCATATACCAGCATAGCGTTGTGTGCCTGCCCAACCATCAAGAGATATGATAAAAGGACGTGCATTGTTGCCATAGTATGGAGTTAGTTGTGCCACGTCTGCAACACCATTTAGTCCGAAAGAATAGCCCGCTCCTACCCAAGCAACGTCTGTTTTAAGCACACGTACACCTGCATCACGAACCTCTTTAACTATATCTCTCTGCAAAAGTGCGCTTATTCCTTCTTTAGGGTGAAGGTCAGATTGTGTCCAAAGTCCTATTTCTACACCCTTAGAACGTGCATAGTCGCCAAAGAGTTTAAGGTTAGCAATGTTTCCTTCTAATGTTTCTGTTTGTCCATATCCAGCACCATATCCGTCGTTTGGAAGTATCCACCCCAACGGCATATCGTATTTATTGTATCTGTCTATAACAGCGCGTGCCGAGAATTGATAGTTACCTTTTTCGCCATTTAATGATTCTTTTACTCCACCATTATCTTTTTGGCTTTCTTTGTAACGCTTGCCGTCTTCGAACATTATCCCCTTTGCGTCTTCTTTCCAATAATCTCTGTTGTATGCATTAAGGTGTCCTTGATAGAAACCAAACTTAGGAATAAGAACAGGGTGTCCTGTTAGTTGATAGAAGTCGTTAAGAAGTCCGACTGGTGTTGTGCTGAACATGAAGAAAGCATCAAGATAGTTTTCTTCGTGAGATAGTTTAACCTCTCCCTTTGTTGTAGCTCCAAAGTCGTACATACCTTTCTTGAATGTGTGCCACATAACTCCATATCCGGCAGTAGACCAATAGTAAGGAGTTGGCGATGCTACTCCACCATCTGTCCAGCTATTTTGATTTTCGATAGAGATAATCTTTCCTTTATGAGAAAAACGACCGTTTTGCACGCCTCCACCATAGTAGTATTCGTTTTCGCCTTCGTTGAAATAAAGTTTCACTCCTTTATTTGTGAACTCAGCAGGACGTATTTCTTGCAACACTGTCTTATTGGTATGAAGGTTGGTCACAGTTAGAGTTACATCAGATTTCTTTATCTTCAGTAGCAGACTGTCTGTTTTTATAGACACAAAGCCTTGTTCGTCTGTAACAGATAATTGTTTCACTTGCTTTCTCGGTGTATTTACCAAGATTTTTGCCTCTGGTTTAGCTTTCGGCTCTCTGACTATCCCTCCCTGATTGTCTTGGAATAGTCTGAAAATATTTTCTCCATAGAAGTCAATAGTCCTTCTATTACCGTCAGAAAGTATCAATTCCACTGTCGTTGGATTTATACTTACAACTGAATGTAAACTAACTACACTTTGTGTCTTAACTGTATTTACTTTACTTTCAATTTCTATACGGTTTGCAAACGCATTATTATAGAAAGAAAAAGAAGCTATTAGCAGACAAGACGAAAGAGCTAAACTCTTTTTTAATTGGTTGCTTGTTCTTAGTTTCATATTTATTATTTGAATAGTTTTTCTATTTCATCTTCCTTTATGGTAGATATGATTGTTTTTCCGTCGGGTGTATAGCTTGGTTCTGTGCAGGCAAATAGCTTATCAAGAATATTCTGCATTTCTTCGGCATTGAGATAACGTCCGTAGAATATGGCAGAATTGCGTGCAAGAGTGAGTGCCAATTCAGACTGCAACTCCTCCTTAACATCGCTACCTTTGTCTACTGCATCGGCTACCATTTGTTTAACTACATTTACAGGGTTGATTTCTCCTATACCAGAAGGTACGGCAGATATAGAATAACTGCCACCGCCTAAGTTTGTAAGCTCAAACCCCAAAGAAGTAAAGTCGTCTTCAAGGCTTTCGAGTATGGCAACTTCTGATGACGAAAGCTGAACTATTTCAGGGAATAGCACCTTTTGAGATATACCTTGGTTGTTTTTTATATGAGATAGATACATATCATATAGTATCCTTGTGTGTGCACGATGCTGATCTATTATCATAAGTCCAGACTTTACAGACGTAAGAATATACTTACCTTTGAAATGAAGATTAGTATTCGCATTTTTAATCATTTCATCGTCTGCATACAAAGACTGTTGAGTGTCCTCGTCAGAATTAAACTTACTGCCACCGTCTGTGTTGAATGGCAAATCTAAAGCATCAGAATATGGTTCGTCTTGATGCTCAATCTTAGCCCTAGATATGTTTGAGTAGATGCTTTCCCAATCAATATTCGAAGATGAATCTCTACCTCCTCCGCCTCTTGAATAACTTGAAGAAGAAGTACTCTTAAAAGGATTGTAGTCCGGATTATAGTGTACCTTAGGCGGAGCAAAATATTGCTCATTAGTTATAGGAGGTATTTCTGGCATATCAGCAGTATCGAAATCAATAGAAGGCATAATACTAAACTTGCCTAAGCTTTCTTTCACTGTCGAAGAAAGTATCTGCCAAATGCTTTGCTCGTTTTCAAACTTTATCTCTGTTTTGGTTGGGTGTATGTTCACATCTATGGTAGATGGCTCTACCTCCATATATAAGAAGTAAGAAATCTGTTCTCCTACAGGTATGATGTGTTCATAAGCATCGGTTATGGCACGATGAAAATAAGGGTGTTTCATATATCTTCCGTTTATGAAGAAATATTGATGATACCCTTTTTTACGGGCTGCTTCGGGTTTGGCAATATATCCTTTTATCTTTATGATAGAAGTATCTACTTCCACTTCAAGAAGTTGTTGGCTGAGTTTCTTACCAAAAACATCTGCAATTCTATGTCGCAAAGTAGACGCAGGGAGGTTATATACGCAAGTATTATTGCTATTTAACGAGAAAGACACATTAGGATTTACAAGAACAATGCGCTCAAACTCGGTAATGATATTCTTCAATTCTGTTGAATCAGACTTTAGAAACTTTCTTCGTGCAGGAACGTTGAAAAACAAATTCTTTATCATAAAGTTGCTACCCGTAGGACAAGAAACATATTCTTGACCTATAACCTTAGAGCCTTCTATAACCACTTTGGTACCAACTTCATCTTCTTGCATCTTTGTTTTAAGCTCAACCTGTGCAACAGCGGCAATAGATGCAAGTGCCTCGCCACGAAAACCCATCGTTGTGAGTGAGAACAAATCGGACGCACTTCGTATTTTAGATGTAGCATGACGTTCAAATGCTAAGCGTGCATCTACTTCTGACATTCCTTTACCGTCATCTATCACTTGTATCAACTCCCTACCCGATTCAGAAACAACAACATTTATGTTGTTCGCACCAGCATCTATCGAGTTTTCCACAAGCTCTTTTATCACAGACGAAGGTCGTTGTATAACTTCGCCCGCTGCTATTTGATTTGCCACCGAATCTGGCAATAAATTTATCACATCTTTCATACCTATAACAGTCTGAATAATATCATATTACAAACAAACTCTCATATCTTGAACACAAACCATATATGCTTGACATACAAACAATATATACTTTATTTGTAAACAATATACAATCAACTTGCAAAATATATACAGTTTGCAACAAAACTGAGTCAATCAAAATTAAACCTGTTTTTACTCACGATTTGTAAAGTTATAACAAAACGTGCGCAATGAACAGAATATAAAAATAGGCTAATTAGTAATTGAGAAAAAACAATGCTTCGAGGCAAAGTTTAGCAATAACTCATATCACACTGAAAAACTATAATCAAAATGAGATTTGCCAACTTCCAGTAGATATGTAATACCACAGATAGAGCAAAGCCAATATAATCAACACAATAATAATAGCCGACATAGGTTTGCGACCACTATCTTTTCTCCTTTTAAGGTGCTTAGTTTGGTCTACAATCTTACCTCGTACATCTTCAGGAGAAAACTCTTTTGGAGGCAACACACCTAACTCACGCTTTATGTCTTCCTCTCTTTTCTTTAGTTTTTCCTTGCGCTCATCTACATATATATATTGATGATTGAATCGCCTAGGCTTTCTCATCGTATTAAATAAAAATCCCATAGCTATCTCATATCTATTAGTTTGCGTTTGTCTTTCTTCACTCTAGTTGTGCGTGTAGGTTTAATGGTCTCGTCTTCTTTCTTACCTATCCAGTTGAATATATCATTTCTGCTTTTGGGGCGTATATAGTCAAGCCACACAAAAGACGGAAGTTTGAGCTTGTCTGATGGTATTTGCTCCATAGGATACATAACACCATTAGCGGGACCAATAAACATTCCCTTATCCATCTTTCTGTCTTTTATATAAATATGTAGCAAACTGCCCTCGCCAACATTAAAGCCAATAAAACTACCGTCATTCTCTATCGGATAAAATCTTACCAAAACATTTCCTTGCACTTCTACCCTCTTCATCTCGCCATTCTCAAAGAAAGAATACATATCCTTTCCCGAAATCTGATTGTAAGTAATGGAGTCTAGCTGTTCAACAGCTAATGCCTGATTGGCAATATGCACTTTGTTTATGGTAGAATCTTTCATGAAAATCTTAATCTCCTCACCTAGCAACTGCTGATTGTTATTCCACAAAACAGGGTCTTTATACATTGTCATGCAAGAGTCCTTAGAGTTGTAGAGCAGTGAGTCGCAAGCACCTTGAATATCTAATCTGTATATCCTTACCTTATGATAAGCTCGCATCTCTCTGTATAGAGAATCAGTTTTAAGATTATATGAAATAAGTTTTAGAGTGTCTGCATGCATGTACAGACTGTCTTTTTGAGAATAATCAATAGCGACTGCTTTGTCGGTGGCAAAAGCATAGTCAGTCTTTTCATTATAGAAACAGTAGTCGCCAACCAACATGTGCTTAGACTTAAAATCTACCATCTCAATATTATAAAACGCCTCACCATAGCCCTTCTTTCTATCATAGTATAGACTATCACCAGTCATAGTTTTCTCCTTATTTGTCAATACTGAACGATCAAGAAGTTCTGCAACATCGGTAAGAGTATTATAATATCCTCGCTCAGAATATATATTGTTATCATCACTGACAATATTAGATGGACCTAAGATATTAGCAATCTTGGTGTCAGTGTTATATCTGAGAGTGTCAGAGTTTAGTACATATTTAGGATTAGTTAGCTTAACATCATGGTTGAAAGAAGACACCTTAGTTACAGGACTATATTCACCCCACTCCGAAGTAAGAACGTTATCGCCATCAATCAATGTTCCTCCAGCAAAGTAATATCCTAAGTTCAAATATCTGTCATAGTTCAAACTGTCGGTAGTTAGTTCTGTTGCCTTGTTTATCAATCTCACATTATGTCTTAATTCAGCTATCTGAGTTTCTCCGCTGTAATAAAGCAAGTCGCTATATATAAATAACGTATCTCCTTGTTCCATACGAACGTTATTGAAAGCCCTAACAGAATTCGTCTTTTCGTAGACTAACGCACTGTCACAGTACATATACATACTGTCGTGTCTAAGCTTAACGTTGCCGACAAGTATCTGCACATCAGGCAAATTCTTACGGTCTATTCTTCCTTCATCAGCATGGATAAGATACACTTTCTGTTTCTTTTCCTTCTGTTTTATATCGTCATTATTTGCCGTAAGATATAATATACCAAACAGGCACAGAATGATTATCATGAACCATCTGTGCCCATCAGATTTTATTTCTGTTTTGTTTTTAGGCATACAATATTTAATATGATACTACTTTCTAGAGATGTTCCAACCTGGATATTTGAAATCACATTTTCTTGTAACATCATTTATTCTCACATAAGTATTCTTTTGTTTGGCAACTATCCATTTCTGTATCTTTTCTTCTCTCTTCTTTTCCAAGACGATTGACTTTAGTAGCTGATAGTCTTCTGTAATATTTGCCTTATGACCATCTATTCTTTTCTTCAGTTTTATTATTGCACAAACATTTTTTCCTGTTTTAGCATCAATCATAGTAAAAGCATTTGAGACGTCGTCTACATTCATTTTACTTACGACCTTACTAACCTCTTGAGGTAGTCTATCCATAGGAAATGAGGCACTATTCATATAATTATCCTCATTGAAATAAATCATTATACCGTGGTTATTCTTTGTTGCCTTGTCTTGCGATAACAACGGAACTGCTTCTTCAAAGGTAAACTTTTTTTCTCTAATATCGGTTGCGATAGAATCAAGTTTAGCTGTTGTCTTAGCTATCTCAGCTTCGCTCACTTTTGGTCTTATTAGTATATGTCTTGTATTTATTCTATCCCCACGTTTTTCTACTAATTGAATTATGTGGTAGCCAAATTCCGACTCAACTATTTTAGAAACTTTATTTTTATCTTTTAGTGCAAAAGCAGCGGTAGCATAGGCTTGGTCCAAAGTTCCTCTTCCTTCAAATCCAATCTCTCCACCTCTCATAGCTGAAGCTTTATCTTCTGAATACAATAGTGCTAATGATGAGAATGCTATTTCTCCTTTGTTTACTCTGTCAGTATACTCTCTTAGTCTTTTCTTTACATCATCAATTTCACTTTGCTCAATCTTAGGGTTCATCACAAGTATTTGTACTTCCACTTTTGTTGGTACATAAGGTAGACTGTCTTTAGGTATTTTGCTAAAGTAGCTTCTTACTTCTGAAGGTGTAACCTTAATATCTCCAATAAGTTTTTGCCTCATTCTGTAGATGATGAGCTTATTTTTTTCTCTTTCTTTCAGTTCTTCTCTTATCTGTATAAAGGGCTTATTGAACTGTTGTTCTACTCTTTCTTTGGAGCCAAACTGTTGTATATACATTTCCAAGTATCTATCAACCTCTCCCATAGCTTCTGCATCTGTCACTTCTATACTGTCTAGTTTTGCTTGGTGCAGGAATAACTTCTGAACTGCCAATTCTTCTGGAATCACACAGTAAGGGTCTCTATCAAAGGTTGTTCCTTCATATAATGCTGCAAGACGTGCCTGCTCAACGTCCGACTTTAGTATTATTTCATCGCCAACAACCCAAACTACTTCGTCTATTACGTTATTCTGTGCTTTCGCACCAAAAGAAGTGATTAGTGATAGTGCAAATACTATTGCAATCTTACAATTCAATAAATTCTTCATAGTTTTATTTTAGTAGTAGTATTTTATTTCTTTATTCTTTTCTGCTTTATTATATAGTTCTGACTTTACCTTATCTATATATTCTGTTCTATTTTTGTTTATAATAGCCTCTATTACTTGTGGTTTTGCCACCTCATAAGGCATTGTTTCTCCTTTGTTTATTATTTCCGAAACGGACAATATATATACATATGTTTCATCGCTAACCTCAATCAACTTGGTACTTGATAATACTGACAACGCATCTTCTTCATTTATTGGTAGCATATTTACTACTTCATGAAGGTGTTTCCAATTATCTGCAAAGTAATCATAATTTAATGAATTTCTAAGCACATATTTCTCAAGTTTGTCAAGGTCTTCACTTTTGTAGCTAACACACCATTTCTTCACTTCTTTTATTTGGGGTGCATTCATAGGTAGTTTAACAAACAGTCCTTTTATTATAGCGTGTTCCAAGTTGAACAAGCGTTTTTCTTCCTCATAATATCGTTTGATGCTATCTTCAGGAATGCTTGTAGACACTCTTTGCTTCATCAATTCTTGCTGATATATACCTGTTATTAGGTTTTTCCTATATTGCTCTACCCTCTTATTTATATTTGCAGTATTAGGTATGTTATTCTCAGCCTCAATAAGAAGTAATGTTTCTTTCGTCCAATCCTCTATATATTTCTGTGCAAAAGCTATACTATCTGTCCCCGTAAGTTCAAAAGGTTTTGCGCTATCAAGGTCTTCTTTATACAAGAAGTTATCTTCAACCTTAACTAGGGGTGTTCTTCCTTTGTGGTCGTATTCTTTCTTGCACGACCCAAAGAACATCAATATTACTAACAGAGGATATAATATTTTCATTTCTACACCTTAATACATTTATAACACACGAAGATAATGCAATATTTCTTGCATTCATCAATTGTTAAGTGTTTTTAATAGGTCATTGTCTATTTCCACCTTATATTTCCTCAAAAGCGTACTTTCTTCATCGCCAATCACAGTGTTTTTATAGTCTTTCAGAACCTCGTTTTTCACCTCTTTATAGATTAGCGGATATTTACTTTGTTTACTTATAAGCGACTGATACTTATATCTTTCTTTCAAGTTCAGTATGGTTTTATATTCAATATCTTCAAAATCCACGTTCGATTCATGGAGAGAATAGATAATAGCATAGTTTTCTTGGTAATTGTGATAAGTCTTATCAACGAAGAAGTTATTGCCTGTTTTCAAATCAGCCTTAACTTGCTTCTTTATTTTTTTGAGTGTTTTTTTGTCGTTAGCACAATACAGTGCAGTATATTTCTTAGCTTTTTCCCACTTATATTTCTTCTTATTCTTCAAGAAAAATCTGTTCATTTCTGCATCATCACAAACATTCTCGCCAAGTCCGTGCATATTCATATATGTGTCATACAATATACTGTCAGATACTTGTCTTTCATAATATTGGTTGATAGCAGACGATGTTTGGTCATAAATATAAGAAAGAAGAGATTTCAACTTAAACTCATTCCAAAGCACACTTTCTTGCTCTGTTTTGTTTTGCTTAAACAGCTCATAATCAGCAGATGTGTATTGTCTATCTCCAAACTGTATATAATCAACTTTCAAACCATTATTATTTTGCATGTCAGCTGTATTTACTTTACTTTCAAAGTAAGTATAGTTTGCAATTAGCGTGTTAAACAGTTTCTCGGCACCAATAGAAGAAACCAACTGCTTAAAATCATTATTTGTATCAGAGGTATAGCCTATCAGCCTGACAATGTGTAATCCTTCTGCCGTTTCTATTATATCAGACACATCGCCAACATTCATTGTTTGAAGTGCAGAAAACATTTCCGGAAGTCCATTTGATTCATCAACAACAGACACATTCTTATCGTAAGAATGTTCATCTATTAGATTTGAAAAAGCCAAACTATCTCTGTCTACTGCCAACTGACGAAGGGTTTTCAACTTACTGATAGCATTGTTTTGCTCAACAGATGTAGAGTGGCTACCCAAACGGATAAGTATCTGATGAACAACAAAGGCTTTTCTATTAGCCAATGTATTTTCCTTTAGCAAAGGTTTTATATAGTTCGCCAAA
Organism: Bacteroides sp.; assembly: GCA_030529405.1. GTDB lineage: Bacteria > Bacteroidota > Bacteroidia > Bacteroidales > Bacteroidaceae > JAUMWZ01. Next base: position 11,493 of record JAUMWZ010000010.1, read on the forward strand.
CTATTAAAGAATAGTTTTTCTTTTTCTCTATTTATAATCTGCTCCACTCTATCTTTGTGTTCTGCAGATTTATTCATCATCAGCTTGCTAACTTCCTCTATCATAGCCTGCTCTAGTGCAAACCTTCTAACGAAAGCCTTTACATCTTTGTTTGCAAACGCACTACCACTGTTTCTGTATCTATATTCAAGATATTTATTATCAACACCTTTTCCGTTTATAGTTACAATATGTTTCTGCGCAAACAAGGTTATGCAAAACAGTGATATAAAAAGAAAAGAAACGATTTTATTCATCTATACCTACCCCTATATAAAACAATAAGCGGCAAGCACTGACATGTTTTTATTGCCGTCAATACTTATCCGCTTAATGTATTAGTTTATCTTATTTTTATTGTGGTCTGCTGTAGTTTGGAGACTCACTTGTTATCGTTACATCGTGTGGGTGACTTTCCATCACACCTGCATTTGTTATTCGAGTAAACTTAGCATCGTGAAGTTGCACAATATCCGCTGCTCCACAGTATCCCATACCTGCTCTAAGTCCACCAACAAGCTGATATATTACCTCATATAATGTTCCTTTATATGGCACACGTGCAGCAATACCTTCTGGAACAAGCTTCTTCACGTCGCAAGTTCCACTTTGGAAATATCTGTCTTTAGAACCGTTTTCCATTGCTTCTAAAGATCCCATTCCTCTATATGCCTTAAACTTACGTCCGTTGAATATGATTGTGTCGCCCGGAGACTCTTCAGTTCCTGCCACAAGTGAGCCTATCATTACGCTATATCCTCCTGCAGCAAGCGCCTTAACAACATCACCTGAGTACCTAAGTCCACCGTCTGCAATCAGAGGAACTCCTGTACCTTTAAGTGCTTTAGCTACTTCATATACAGCAGAAAGTTGAGGAACTCCGACTCCAGCAACTACACGTGTCGTACAAATTGAGCCTGGCCCAATACCAACCTTTACTGCGTCTGCTCCTGCTTCAACAAGAAGTTTCGCCGCTTCTCCAGTTGCTATGTTTCCTACCACTATATCAATTTGTGGGAACATGGCTTTTGCTTCTTTCAATTTATCTACAACCGACTTTGAATGTCCGTGTGCTGTGTCTATAACAATAGCATCAACTCCAGCCTCAACAAGTGCTTTCATGCGCTCAATAGTATCTATTGTTACGCCAACACCTGCTGCCACACGCAAACGACCTTTTGAGTCTTTGCAAGCCATAGGCTTATCTTTAGCCTTAGTAATGTCTTTGTATGTTACAAGTCCTATAAGTTTTCCGTCTTTTCCAACTATTGGTAATTTCTCAATCTTATGTTCTTGCAATATTCTTGCTGCTGATTCCAAGTCTGTAGACTGTGTTGTTGTTATCAATCTTTCCTTTGGTGTCATTACAGACTCTACTTTCTTGTTCATGTCAGTCTCAAAGCGCAAATCTCTGTTTGTCACTATACCAGCAAGATATCCTTCTCCATCAACTACCGGAATACCTCCAAATTTGTATTCAGCCATTAAGTCTAAAGCCTTTTGAACAGTTGAACCAATTTTTATAGTAACTGGGTCGTATATCATACCGTTCTCTGCTCTTTTCACAATAGCTACTTGTCTAGCTTGTTCTTCTATAGACATGTTTTTGTGAATAACACCGATACCACCTTCACGAGCTATAGCTATCGCCATTTTAGCCTCTGTAACAGTGTCCATTGCAGCAGTTACAAATGGTATTTTCAATTCAATGTTTTTAGAAAACTTAGTTGTGAGTTGAACGTCTCTAGGAAGAACTTCAGAATAAGCAGGTACTAACAACACGTCGTCGTATGTTAGTCCGTCCATAACAATTTTATCAGCAATAAATGACATACTTAGTAATTGATTATAAAATTTATTGCGTGCAAATATATATATTTTATTGCTATTTGCAGTAATAAAAAGCCTTTTTCTGATGTATATTATTATTTTTTTGCTACCACACAACAGTTTGCCAAAAAACACATCTTGTTGCATACGGCAACTATATTCCTCCACACTACTATTTATATCACATCGGAATATAGAGATAGAGAGCAAACCAAATAGCCTTATAGGCTACGTTTCCAAACTATATATAACTGACTTGTAAACCATATATAGCCTATTTTCAAACTATATACAATCAAATTCTTAGTTATATACAGTTTGCAAACACACAAAACAGTCGTTTATGGCAAAGAGTTTCAAACGTGGTTTGCCAAAGATAATAATTGCTAAGGCAAATGAACAATACTGACTCTGAAAGCGTTCTTTTCTTAAAATATAACATTACAAAAAACTTTATCACATTTATGCTTGTTATAAGTGTGTGAATACACAAGAAATAGAAATAATAACCTAAACAGAACAGAAAAGAAACAGCCATGAAGTATGTTATTGTAGGCGGTGTGGCAGGTGGAGCAACTGCTGCTGCAAGAATTAGAAGAAACGATGAGTCGGCAGATATTGTATTATTGGAAAAAGGTGGATATATATCTTATGCCAACTGTGGACTACCTTATTACCTAGGTGAGGTAATAAAAGAAAGAGATAATCTTTTCTTGCAAACACCAGAGTCTTTTGGTACAAGGTTTAACCTAAGCGTTAGAGTGAACAACGAAGTATTGTCGATAAACAGAGAAGCAAAGACAGTAGAGGTGAAAGAGCTTACATCAGGCAAAACATATACTGAAAGCTACGACAAGCTATTACTTTCTCCGGGTGCAACTCCAGTAGTGCCTCCAATAGAAGGTATAAGCAGTAAGGGAGTGTTCACACTTAGAAATGTGGAAGACACTGATAGGATTAAAAACTACATAGACAATAACGAGATAAAAAATGCGGTTATCGTAGGAGCAGGGTTTATTGGTCTTGAGATGGCAGAAAACTTACACCACAGAGGAATAAATGTAAGTATAGTAGAAATGGCTCCTCAGGTAATGACTCCGATAGACTTCTCTATGGCAAGTTTTGTACACGCACATATCCGTCAGAAAGGAGTAGACTTGTTCTTAGAAAAGGCACTTAACAAGATAAGTGATAACGGCAGTCATCTTTCGCTTTCACTAAACACAGGCGAAACCTTATGTGCCGACCTTGTAATCCTTTCAATAGGTGTGCGACCAAATACTTATTTGGCAGAGAAAGCAGGTCTTTCTATCGGTCAAGCAAGGGGTATTGCCGTGAACGAATACCTACAAACTTCTGACGAAAATATATATGCAGTGGGCGATGCAATAGAGTTTCCGCATCCAATAACTAAGAAACCATGGACAAACTATCTTGCTGGTCCAGCAAACAGACAAGCACGTATAGCAGCAGATAACATGAGTATATCTGCAAACAAAGCATACGAAGGTGCTATTGGAACATCTATTGCGAAGATATTTGACCTTACTGTTGCCACAAGCGGACTACCAGCTAAGGCTCTGCAAAGAGAAAACATCAGCTACAAATCAGTTACAATACACCCAAACAGTCATGCAGGATACTATCCAGCAGCATTACCTATGACGCTGAAAATTACTTTCTGCCCAGAGAGTGGTAGATTATACGGAGCTCAAGCAGTAGGAGTTGAGGGGGTAGATAAGCGCATTGACTCTATTGCGCAACTAATAAAGCAAAACGGAACAATAGAAGATTTGATGGAAACTGAGCATTGCTATGCTCCACCATATTCTTCAGCTAAAGACCCAGTATCTTTGGCTGGATACGTGGCAGAGAACATTTTGCGCGGAAAGGTTAAACCAGTTTATTGGCGTGAGGTAAGAGATGCCGACAGAAGTAAGGTTTGCATAATCGACACTCGTACTGCACACGAACACTCATTAGGTAAGATAGAGGGGGCGATAAACATTCCTGTGGACGAAATGAGAAACAGATTGAGCGAAATCCCTACTGACAGACCAATCTACCTATACTGTGCTGTGGGATTAAGGGGTTATCTATCGTCAAACATACTAAGACAAAACGGATTCAAAGAAGTGTATAACCTCGTTGGTGGATATAGACAATACAGCACAGCAACAGTAAACTACAACAGCAACAAACAATCTGTTTGCACAGAAAACAAAAACAACGCAAACAGCAACAACGAACAAACAGCAAACGATATGAGCAACCATAAAGTGATACAAATAGATGCTTGCGGGCTTTCTTGTCCTGGACCAATCATCAAATTAAAGCAAGGTATTGACAGCATTCAAGAGGGTGAAGTATTAGAGCTATGTGCTACCGACCCCGGATTCTTACGCGATGCAGAAGCATGGTGTCAAACAACGGGCAACAAACTATTAGGCACAGAAGCAAAATCAGGCAGATATATTGCAAGAATACAAAAGAGTGCAGCTTGTGGCACAAGCGAATGTGTAACATCACGAACTACTGGCAACGGCAAAACTCTTATTCTTTTCAGCGACGACCTAGATAAAACTCTCGCAACATTCGTTCTTGCTAACGGTGCTGTTGCTACTGGCGAAAAGGTTTCAATATTCTTCACTTTCTGGGGATTGAATGCTATAAAGAAACAGAATCCTCCTAAAACAGAAGGAAAAGATATATGGGCTCGTATGTTCGGTATGATGTTACCAAAAGACAGCCGTAGCCTAAGCCTATCGAAGATGAATATGTTTGGCATGGGAAGTAAGATGATGAGAATGATAATGAAGAAGAGAGGAGTTGATTCGCTTGAAGAACTAAGACAACAAGCAATAGACAACGGAGTGGAATTTATAGCCTGCCAAATGTCAATGGACGTTATGGGAATAAGCAAAGAAGAATTGCTTGACAACGTAACAATAGGCGGTGTGGCAACATATATGAATAGAGCAGAAAAGTCAAGTGTAAACTTGTTCATCTAATAGATACGACTAAACAAATCAACCACAGATTATGCCTTGATTGGACTTTAACACTCCTCTCGGGGCTTATCTTTATAGTATATATGATGTAGACTATATTTATGCGGAATGGCTATACGACTAAAAACTCAGCTGTACAAAGCACACTTCTAAACCGTATACAACTGACTCGCAAACTATATATAGCTGTGTTGCAAACCATATATCACTGAAAAACAAACCATATACAGTTTGCATAACGTGTAATATTATATGATTTTCAAGCAATAAGAAAAGAGAGAAACAGCAATATCTTACGGAAACTGAAACTTCATCATTCCGCCATAAGGCACCTTATTGCTGAAAGCATTATCAAAGTCTGCTATGCCGAAATATATTGATGCACAAGCTATCACACCTCCATGAGTAAACACAACTACATCTTCATTGTGAAGCCGTTTTATATCGTCTATAAACTCTGACACTCTACCATACTGTTGCATAAAAGACTCGCCATCGGTGGCAGCAGTATTTATGTAGTCTCCATACCACACTTGAAGATGAGGATCTGTAATATCATCATATCTTTTCATCTCCCACTGTCCGAAGTTCATTTCCATTATACGACTGTCTGTGTATATCTCTCCAAGGTTGCAATACTCAGCTAAACGCAGGCAACGTGTTGAAGGACTAGAATAGCAAACAGCAGACTTGACCTCGAAAAGCCTTTGCTTCACATAGTGAGCCTCAACAAGGAAAGTGTCAGAAAGAGGCACATCTGTCTGTCCGTAACAAGTGCCAACAGGAACATTAACAGATGTGTGGCGCACAAAGTATATGTTCATAGCTCAAACTAAAATGAATGACAGAAAAAAGATATAGAAAGCAAGAATGAAATCTCACACAGTATGAACAAAGCACCACAACAATCTCCGGTATAACCGTCTATTTTCTTATTGATATAGTATGAGAATGCGAAAAGAAACAATACAGGAGTAAGGGTGCAAAGAAGATACGAAGACCCCAAGAATATCATTGGCAGAAAACCAATCGCAATAGAGAATATAAACTGATAAATGGTCATTGTGTTATACGTAACCTTGTTTTTACTCTCATTTTCTGTTCGTGCATAAGGCAAAAGATTCACTATGTTGGCAGAAACAGACTTAGACCACATATCTACACAAAGAACAACCGAAGGTATTATATATACGGGTAATGTAGAAACTACTGCTACATAGACAAAAAAGTAAGCCACAATAGAAATAACTCCAAAGCTACCAATGTGAGAATCTTTCATTATTTTGAGGATATGCTCTCTATCTCTACCTCCACCAAAACCATCAAAAAAGTCTGCTAAACCATCTTCGTGGAGGGCACCAGTTAATAACATACGCACACACAGTATAACAACAGCTAAAACAACAATAGGAATGTGTCCGATAAGTGACCAAGCTAGAAAAGCAGAAACTCCTCCAGTTATAATTCCAGTAAAGCTCCAGAAAGGGACAACATTCTTAAACGACTCGGAAGGAATATTTATCACTCGCCAAAGCGGTATACGAGTGAAAAACATTATAGAGGCCAACAAACTATTGATGTTCATAACTTTTGTGTTTTTAGAAGTATTTTGTGACAGCTGAATCTGCAAAGCTGTCCATGTTGTTAATCATATTTACCGCCGACAGTATTATCGGATAGGCGCAAACTGCTCCACTTCCTTCGCCCAAACGCAAGCCTAAGTCCAAGATATAATCAGCCGACAAAGTTTCAAGTAATTCTCTGTGTGCTTTCTCAGAACCACAGTGTCCGAATAAAGCATAGTCTAACACCGATGGATATAACCTTGATGCTGCAAGTATGCAACTAGTCATTATGAAACCGTCTATTATTATTGTCATTTTCAGCTCTGCTGCTCTTAGCATTGCACCTACTGCCATTACCATCTCATATCCACCGTATGCACACATTATCTGTTCTGTGGTCAAGACAGCACCATTATTTCTTTCGACAGATTTCTTTAATACGTTATATTTTTTTGTTACTCCGTCAGAGTCTAATCCACTACCTGCACCAACACTTTTCTCTAAAGGTATGTTGCCAATCAAGCTAGCCCAAACAGAAGATGCAGAAGTATTTCCAATTCCCATCTCTCCAAAACTGATGACATTACAGTCTTTCTTGTGTACAATATCTACACATTCAGCTCCACGCTCTATACATTGCTGATATTCATCATACGTCATCGCGTCTTCATAGAGAAAGTTTCTCGTGCCTTTTCTCACTTTTTTATCTACTATGCCTATATCATTTGGCAAATCACAATCTACACCCGCGTCTACAACCATTAACTGAAAACCGTTTTGCCTACATAGAAAGTTTATTCCAGCACCTTGAGATGTCACGAAATTGCACGTTTGTTGCCAAGTGACCTCTTTAGGAGAAAAGCTAACACCTTCATCGGCTATCCCATGGTCTGATGCAAATATGATGTTGTGTGGGTTTGTCAGACTAGGAGAAAGAGTTTGTTGAATAAGTCCAACCTTTATTGCCAGCCTCTCCAAAGTGCCTAATGAGCCTTTGGGTTTAGCTAGATTGTCTACCTTAGCTTGCAGAGATTGCAGTATATCTTTATTTGTTGGAGTTATATTGAATATTCTCATTGTCAGTAGTAATATATATGTCAGAACTTAGGTCGTTATCACGTCAAAAGTCCTTATATTATTCCTTATTTTTTAACTGTATATGGTTTGCATCTAAGTTATATATACTTTGAAAATAAACTCTTATCACTTTGTTTGCAAAGTAAATATGGTTTGGTTAAGGGTTATGTTACAACCACTTACGCACACTCATTTATTTAATTTTCATTGGTATTCCGCTAACGACAAAAAACACCTCGTCAGCACACGATGCTATATACTGATTTACCCTGCCCTGTATATCGGTAAACTGTCGTTGAAGAGAGTTTGACGACACACCTCCTAAGCCTATCTCATTGGTTACAAAAACTATAGTTGCATCATAAGTCTTTATCTTGTCAAACTCATCTGTTACCAATTTCACAATATCGTCAGTGCTTAGCTTCTCGTCATAATAGTTTACACACCAAAGAGTGACACAGTCCACAAGCACTGCCTTACCGCTGAGGTCATGGCAACTTATCTGTTTTTCTTCTTCTATGTTTATCCACTCACTGCCTCTCCTACTCTGATGGCGTTCTACTCGTTTGCGAAACTCGTCATCGCATACTTTTGCCGTAGCAACATAAACAAGCTGTTTGCTGTTAGACAAAGCATAGTTTTTAATATATCTCTCTGCAAACTCACTCTTACCTGAACTCTGCCCACCTGTAACCAACACTATCTTACTCATACAATACTTATATATGGAGAAAATATTACGACAAAAAAGAAAAGACCCGCTACACAAAACCGCCATTAAGCGATATGTGTAACGAGCCTAATATCATAGATTTTATAAATCAATCATCTTTAGAAAGTTCTTCATCAACAAGGTTAATCTTTTGTTGCGTAAGTTCTAAATCAGCTTTTAGTTTATCTAGTTTCCTGTTAGCCTCACTAAGCAGGTTGTTTCCTTTCTTTGACGAGGCAGTCAAGAAACACAAGTTGTTTTCGTATGTAGTGATTTCACTCTTTATATTATTGTATATCCTCAAAAGCCTATCTCTTTCTTTATAAAGATTTCTTTTGCCTTCTTCTTTTTTGCCACTAAGCGAGTCGGCAAAACTTGTTAGCTTTCTGTTTGCATAACTAACATTGAGTCTGTCGT
>JAUMWZ010000210.1 GCA_030529405.1 Bacteroides sp.
CTATGGTTTGCATCAAGACTGTATATAGTTTGAAAACAGACTGTGTATAGTTTGCATATTGGTTGTATACAGTTTGCAAACAGTCTTTCTATGGCTTTGACGAGCATAGACTATTTGTTTGCAGTAGATGATATGTAATATTTATAAGAATATATAATGGCTGAATCGAATTTTGTAGACTACGTAAAAATATATTGTCGTTCGGGAAAAGGCGGACGAGGCTCTACACACATGCGCCGTGAGAAGTTCTGTCCTAATGGAGGACCTGACGGTGGAGATGGAGGTAGAGGAGGTCACGTCATATTACGAGGTAATCGTAACTATTGGACGTTATTACATTTGAAGTACGACAGACATGCTATGGCGGGACATGGCGAATCGGGTAGCAAGAGTCGAAGCTTTGGTAAGGACGGAGCAGACAAGATTATTGAAGTGCCATGTGGTACAGTTGTCTACAATGCAGAGACAGGCGAGTATATTTGTGACGTTACTGAAGACGGACAAGAAGTAATACTTCTGAAAGGAGGAAGAGGAGGTTTGGGCAATTGGCACTTTAGAACAGCCACAAGACAAGCACCACGTTTCGCTCAACCAGGTGAACCTATGCAGGAAATGACAGTTATAATGGAACTAAAGTTACTTGCAGATGTGGGGCTAGTGGGCTTTCCTAATGCCGGAAAATCTACTTTGCTGTCGGTTGTTTCAGCTGCAAAACCTAGGATAGCAGACTATCCTTTTACTACTCTTGAACCTAATTTGGGAATTGTGTCATACAGAGAAGGCAAGTCTTTTGTTATGGCAGATATACCGGGTATTATAGAAGGTGCAAGTCAAGGTAAAGGACTTGGGCTCAGATTTCTTAGGCACATAGAGAGAAACTCTCTACTTTTGTTCATGGTTCCAGCTGATAGTGACGACATACGTAAGGAGTATGAAGTGCTACTTAATGAATTGCGCACTTTCAACCCTGAGATGTTGGACAAGCAAAGAGTATTGGCTATCACAAAAAGTGATATGCTAGACGATGAGTTGATAGCTGAAATCAAACCTACACTGCCTGAAAATGTGCCTCATGTGTTCATTTCTTCGATAGTAGGAATGGGAATATCTGAACTTAAAGACATGCTTTGGAAGGAATTGAATGAAGAGAGCAACCAAGTGGAAACACTTGTGCACAGACCTAAAGAGATAACTTCTTTGCGCGACGAGTTGAAAGATATGGGCGAAGATGATGATTTTGAGTATGAATATGAAGACGATGACGACGACTTTGAATATGAGTATGAAGATGATGAAGATATGGACGACATCGAATATGAGTACGAAGAAGATTGTAACGAAAAGAAATGAGTAAGAATGAATATATAAACGGAATGTTGGAATATGAGATGTCACGTCTTTATTCCAACATTTTGTGTTTTTCTACTACACGACATGGCGGACACAGCAAAGGCAATTACGCAACGTTCAATTGCAACCCTTTTGTAAACGATATAGAGTTTGATTGCAAACTAAATACAATTCATTTGCAGACTGTATATGGTTTGCAACACAGTGATATATTGTTTGCAAAACAGACTCATAGCACCAATGTTTTGTGCATAGACGACGATTTTATTGGAGCAGGCCACTGTGTGAGAAAACAGAAGTTAAACGGGGTGGACGCGCTAATTACTGACCACAAGAATGTATGTATAACTGTTTCCACTGCCGATTGTGTTCCGATAGCTTTATACGACACTAAGAACACAGCAGTAGGCGTTGTGCATGCTGGTTGGCGAGGAACAAACGGCAGAATATTGCTTGCCACCTTGCAAGAGATGAACAAACGATATGGCACACAAGGAGAGAACATAGTTGCAGCAATAGGCCCTAGCATATCAGTAAAAGCCTTCGAGGTGGGCAATGAAGTATATGATGCGTTCAGAGAAAGTGGGTTTGACATGGAGAGCATAGCTCAAAAGAATGCTGACACAGGTAAGTGGCACATTGATTTATGGCAAGCCAACAAGCAACAACTCATTGACTTCGGAGTAGATAATACTAACATTGAGGTTGCAGGAATATGCACCTACACCCAATACAAGGACTTCTTTTCTGCAAGACGATTAGGAATAAACTCTGGCAGAATGACAACGGGGATAATGATTAAATAGACCTACCAAACCAACTAACAA
>JAUMWZ010000211.1 GCA_030529405.1 Bacteroides sp.
CATATGGTATATTTTCAGTGCAAGTATAGACAGTCTGTCCACAGCCCATGCTGGACTTTCTGTGTTTATAGTAGCATCTTCTTTCACTTTCACGTCTTTATACTTGTCTAAGAAGTAGCTATCAATAAGCTCTACAAGGTCTGTTCTGTCTTGATTAGACTTGTCTATCCTCCTTTTCAATACTAATGCTTCGGCAGGGTCTATATTTGGGTCTCTGATGATGTCTTCAAAATGCCATTGAACTGCATCTATCCAATTTTTCAGATAAAGATAATATTCTATTGTTTTAACCTCGAATGGGTTGTTCATCGTAGCATCTACACTGTCAGTTATATGATAGTCGTTTGTTGCTTTCCAAAATAAATCGTTACAAAGCGAGCTGAATGTCATAATTAAAAAAGTTTAATGGGTTTATAATTGACACAAAGCTATGTATAATTTTCAATTAAATCAATGTTTGTAAAACTATTAACAAATAAAAAGAGTTAGTTGTTTTGCGTACTGTTTTATCTTGCGTTTACTGTGATATCTGCATTTTTCCGTCTGCAAACTGTGTATGGTTTGCAAATTGACTATATATAATTTATCTCTAAACTATATACAGTTTGTAGGCTAACTATATATGGTTTGCAAATACACTGATAATGAGGTCGTAGAGAGCGGCTACTTCTTCCCGCCAAATGAAAAATAAAACGCGTGGTAAGAATTATATCCTACCACCCGCTACAAAGTGTTCTGATTACTGTTTGGCTATTATTTTAGCTTCTCCCAGTACTCCATATTTTCTACGTTTTCTATTATCGTACGTCTGTCACCACGTCTTACGTTGTCTTCGTTAGACTTATCTACGTAAGCCATCTTCTTGCCTACACCTCTGTATTTAAGCATTTCGCTAGGTACACCAAGTTTAACAAGCTCATCAACTATGCTCTTAGCACGGTTCTTTGATAAGCGAAGGTTGTAAGCCTCACTACCTCTTGCGTCAGTGCAACCAGTTATTAAGTAGCGCTTGCTTGTATCTCTCTTCATCACTTCTGCAATCTTGTTGATGATAATAGCAGAGTGTGGAGTAATGTCAAACTTATCAAAGTCGAAATATATTGTGCTAAACAAGTCGTGCAACGTGATTACTTGAGCAGGCTCTTTTTGCACTACAATCTTTTCTACTACAACTGGCTTTTCAACATACTCTGTTATGTACTCAATCACTGGCTTTTGTTTCTTAGATTCACCGCCAATTCTCCAGTTAAGTCTAACAAGTCCTTGCCAAATGTTTGCCACATTCTTGTATGGCATAACTAAGTAGTCAGCTTGAATACCTAGTCCAAAGTTGTCCGTAACCCACATATTCACACCTGCACCAACTGAAATAGGAGTTGAGTGTGTTCTGTCTTTACCTTCTTTGTTGTAGTTGTTAAGCATATGCCAACCCACTTTTGCCTTATCTACTGATTCTGCTCCGTCATAGTAAAGGTCAAAGTTTTTGTACATGTAGTTCGCTCCAACTCTGAAATAAGGGTCTATATACTTAGAGTCAAAATGAGCTCCCCATCTGTATTGAAGACCTAATCCGCCCATAAGTGTATATCTACTTTCTTTTCCATGTTTAACAGGGTCTTTGGCATAGTTACCAACACCTTGAAAGTCTAAGTAGAAGTATTTATTTAGTTCGCGTGCTGCGTAAAGGTTGATACCAAACATCAAGTCTTGCTTACTTGTTCTGATTGAATAATCACCTGATGGCTTTACAAACAAATCTGTAATTCCAAAGCGAGAAATATGAAATCCGTTGGCTCCAATACCTATTTCCCATGCTTTTTTAGGAGTGTCTTGTTTCACTTCTTGAGCGTTCACAGTGCCAAAAGGATATACTGCAAATGTCGCAGAAGCTAACACAAGAAGTTTTATTATGTTTCTTTTCATCTTTAATCTTAATCTTGTTGTTTCTCAAAATCACTTATCCCCTTGTTTGAGGAAGATATTTCTCCCTCAAATCGAGAATAGTGTATTATTAGTTTTCTGCGTAATTGACTATTAGGTCATTAAACTTGTATATAGTAATAGGGTTGTTGCTGTTTTTCTTAATTAAAAACTCTTTTACTGTATCTGCTGCTCCAACCTTTCTTATCAATGCACCTTGTGCTAAATTATAGAAATATGCTCCATCTTTTGGTG
>JAUMWZ010000011.1:0-2579 GCA_030529405.1 Bacteroides sp.
ATATTATAGCAAGAGAGTTAGAGTTTTGAGGAAGTTTCTCTAATAAAGTGTCTACGTTGGCAGAGTTAAGATGTCTTAGCTCTGTTTTTAGTATGGTGGCTGTCTTGCGTATGCTTACATATTGCCCGAAGAAACTACCTACCAAAAGTAAAGACCTGATGAATAAAACTATAAGAAGTATTATCACAGGTACCAATAGTCCTGTTGAAATCCAATAAAGAGTATCCGAAATGAAGTTCATATTGTTGTGTTTTTATTTTATTGTTTTTGATTACGTGCTTTTCTTCTCACTTGTTTGATGTATCGAAGTAGATAGTATTGAACAACACCAAAGCCAATGAAAACAACAGCTATGCCCATTGTGCCCAAAAGTGAATACAAATCAATAGTGTTGCTACCTACTGCCGAAGTTCTTCCATTAACCGTTGCCACCACGCCAAGTATCATTATCAACGCATTTGTTACGAAAAGAAGTTCCAAACGAAGCTCTTTTTCTGGCAAAATTGATGGTATAACATACTTTGAAGTGATTGGAATAACGACTGCAACAATAGCCGCAAAGACATAGGCAATAGTGCTAAACTCTGTTCCTGGGAATAGGAATATCAGAGCAGTAAGCATACTAAACAGAGTAGGGAAAATCAATACCGTCGGGAAAAACTTCAATATGCGATACATATATATAGTGCGCTTTTCCACTGGATAGTCATTGTAAACGTGTATTGCTAACAATGTGTACGACATCTGAAGTATCACATCAAGAGTAATGATAACAGACACGTCGCGCATCAAAGAAGTATCGCTAAGCCAATCTGCTATCTGTGTGCGAGATTGCTCAATGGAATATGCCCAAGTGAAAAGAATGAAAAGCACAAGAATGGAAGTACCTATGCCAACTGCAAGGTTATTCCAAAAGGTTTGCTTCAACAAATAGTTGAAGCAAACCAATATCATGATTATTATTACAACGCTTTCCATCTGATAATAAATATCACCTTCTACTAATTAGAATTATTCTTTCTACGCTTGCGAACAAAGATTGCTATCAGAACAAGAACTGCTACAGAGGCAATAATAATCGCAATGTTGTTCAATGTGTTTTGCTTTTGCTCTACGTTAGATAATTCTTCCTTCTTCATTACTACTCCCTTGTCGGCAGAAACATCTACATTCTCCTCGCGAACCTTAGATATACTCTTCTTGTATTCTTTAGCTTGCGAATCGTCTAACTTAGAAGATATGAACTCACGCAACTTAGAATTGTCGCACACAAAGCCTGAACAAGCAGGTTTGTACTTATCAATCAACTCGGCATGCAACTTAGTCATCTCTGCAACTTGTTCATCAGTAGCTTTCCAAAGCCCCTTACGAACGGTCTCAAGCATAACCGCTGTCATCTCTTGAAGTGCAGCGTGGTTCTTTGTTTCAAAGAATTCCTTAGTGTTAAGGTTATATTTATCTTTCACATATACATCATAGATGTTGTCCCAGAGCTCTTTGTCGATAGCCTTAGGCTTCATGACATTCCAACCATATATGTTTGTAATGGTTTCAGCAAATTCATCGGCAGAAGTTGCCTCGCCCTTCATTCTCTCCTTGATGTATGTAGGGTTAAGAATTGTTGTTCTACTTTCTATACCGATAGACTCTTTGAGCTCTTGCATACGCATATTGTTTCTGTTTCTATAATCACTCAAATAAGCATCTGGGTCTTTACCTGTAACGTGGCGAACAGCTAAGTTTAGACCTCCCATAAACTCATACACGTGGTCAAGACTTAATGCTCCCCATGTGTTGCTTTGACGAGGTTGGACTACAGCATCTGTACGTGTCAAGGCAGCTTCGAATGCATACTTTCTAAATGTTTCCCACTTCTTTTCGTCACCATAGTATGCGCCCATGTTGTTTATATATGTCTTTGCCACCTCGTCTTCTGATTCCCACTTGTCACCAGCTTCAACCATTTCTTGAATGCCTGTACCGTACATGCCATTCATACCTCCAAAGACTCTAAACGTGGACATTTCTCTCGCTTCTTTAGGAGTAACTCCGCGCTCAGTCAATACTCTCTCTGCCTCAACAACACTCTCTGCCACCAAATTTGTATATTCATCGTCCTTAGCATTAGCAGCCATTTCAACAGCACGGTTAATCAAAAACAAGCGAGATGCAGCTAAATCTCTCAACTGTCCAGAAGTTTGTACTACCACATCAATGCGAGGTCTGCCCAAATCCTTAGATGGAATAAGTCTAAGGTCATTTACTCTACCGAACGCATCACGTATAGGTTCCACACCAAGCATATACAACACCTGAGCAATTGTAGCACCACCAGTTTCTATAAACTCTGAAGACCAAAGCGTATAACTTACCTTTCTTGGTATAGAGTCATTATGTCGTTTGCGATATTCAGCTATTGTTTGCTTAGCCAATGATACTCCTTTGTCCCAAGCAGATTCAGAAGGTGTGGCTTCAGCATTTATACTGTACATGTTTCTGCCAGTAGGGATTGTGTTTGGATTAGCTATAGGGTCGCCGCCAGGACTAGGTGCTGTGTATCCACCATTCATAGAGTTTAG
>JAUMWZ010000011.1:2679-19926 GCA_030529405.1 Bacteroides sp.
GGCTCTCATTTTCTTCAAAGCCTCTTCTGGAGCACCCATTTTCTTAGCATTTTCTATCATCTCATCAATGCTTTTCTTAGAGTTATCTCCTCCCATTTCAGCCATTGGGTGAGCAGGTTTTCCTGCTTTCATATCCTCTTTCTTTGGTTCGTCTGACTTTTTCTGATCTGAGTTTGCTGTTTGACTCATTGCCATCATCATAGCCATCATTCCCTTAGGTGCGTTTTTTTGTCTTTCTATTTCTCTTGCTTTGCTTAGTTCTTCTTGAGAAATATTAGCGACTTTGCATATAAAATCGTCAGTAGCTAAACTTGGATTTGCGAGCAGTTTAGTTACGAGTTCTTTTGCTGGGTTAAGATATTGCTGCGTGAACAATGACTTTCTTTTTTCAAGGTCAGTAGCAACTTTTCCTTTCATCTTATCGAGTGCATAAAGGCTATAAGCTATTGGTTCGGTAGCCATAGCATATACAGAAGATGTTATTCTTACGTCTTCGTATGGTACACCAAGAGTGTAGTACTGTCCTGTTATCTTTTCTGTTGCAATTTCTTCTGCAAAGTTTTCTATGCGAGTAACTTCTTCCTCGTTGTATGGTTTACCTTTTATGCTATCCAAACCTAATTCTCTTGGAATTCCCATTTGAAGTGCAAGGTCTTTGACTTCTACTGACAGCTTATCTCTCTTTCCTTCTTCTGCATTGAAATACATTTTTATCTTCTCCATAAGTTGCCTGTAAGTGCCTCTAAGGCTACTTTCCATGAAAGGAGGTGTTATGTGAGATTGTATTACTGCATACGAACGTCTTTTGGCAATCATAGCTTCGCCCACGTTTCCTATTGTGTAGATATAGAAGTGAGGTGTTGAGCCTACCAATCTATCTGACCAGTCTTTATGACAGAGTGCAACTTGTTTTTTAGGAGTATATTCCAACCCTCCGTGTGTTCCAAAGTGCATAAGCACATCAGCTTTGAAACCGTGTTGCACCCACAGATATGAAGCTATAAATGGATGCGGAGGAGCTGCATTTGTTCCATGAACTACTTGGAAAGAGTTTTCTCCTTCGCCGGCAGCATTCTGTGGCAGTATCACCACATTGCCGAATTGAAGTCTTGCTACTCCTATCTTTCCGTCAGGTGTATTCATATATTTTCCAGGAAACTCTCCATTTGCCTGCACCACCTCTGCATATTTTTCAGGTCGTAGGCTTTTCTTTACCCACTCGTCATACTGTTCTTTGCTTATAAGTTCAGGGTTTCCTTCTCTCATAAATTCTTCGAATGCTCCGTCAGCATACGCTCCCAATATAGAGCCTTGCTTTTGTATCATCTTTTCCAGTTCATGATGGTTGCTTGGAAGGTTCTCAACTTTATATCCTTCTTTCTTGAGCATCATGAGTGTGTTGTATATTGAAGGTACAACTTCCATACCAGATGCCACCAAAGCCCCTTGACCTGGACCTTTATAGTAGTATATTGCAATTTTCTTTTCACTATTAGGCATTTTCTTTAGCTTCAGATATTTGCCTATAGCCTCAACAAAAGTTTCAAGTCTTTCGGGCACAGCATACGAGTGTCTTAACCCCTCTTTGTCTTCATACTGTGCAAACACGGCATAAGTAAGCACTGCTCCGTCAATTTCAGGCATAGCCACACTTTGCGACAAGAAACCACCATTCATTCCCATAGGGTTTTCTTCCCACTCCTCGGTGAGCGAGTTTATCGTCAAAGGGTCAAACAATAGCACGTTGTTTTCTTTTAAGAAACGAACAATATGGTCGCCCATTCTTCCGTGAGCCAAGTTTACCACAGCGTTTGGCTTAATAGCGTTCAAGAAGTGAAGCATCTTAGACATTGCCCTAACAGGATACACATTATATCCTTTTTGTTCCAAAGCGGCTATTAGCTCTGTTGGGTCAGCCATTTGACCAGTTACAACTATCTTCGGAGCATTATCTTTGTAGAGTCCTTTTTCTTTTAGATATGCCTCATAGCTCTCTATATCTGCAAATTCTTTTTCATCTTCTATTGAAGCATCAGCATGATAGATAACATCGTTAGCACGTTCTATTGGTTCTTGCACCTCTTTCACACTAAATTTTTTCTTATCTATCTCTTTACGGATATAGTTAAGCATATTTCTATAGTTTGCCTTACCCTCGTTAGTGATATAGGTTGCAATAGTTTCTTTCTTTATGCTGTCAAGGTTACAAATATTATTTGCCGGATTTGTAGCCATCATTGTGTATATTGGCACACCTTTATCTGCCGCCTTTTGAATAAGCTCGCGTTGTTGTTCAACAATTCTCATTCCCATTCCACTGATAAGCACCATGTCATAAGAAGTAAGTTTGTCAAGCTCATCGAGCGACACTTCCGAAATTTTGATGTAATCATTGTCGTTAGCCTTAGATATAGCTCCTTGCTGTATTATTCTGAAGTTTACAAGAGCTATCTTAGTACTGCTTGCCCACTTATTCCAAGCGAATGCGGCAAAACCTATTACTACTATAACTATTAAAGTAGATATTATACGCTTCTTACTCATACTACCCTGTTTTAGTTAGTCTTAATTTATAATTATCGTTGTTTTTAGATTGATTTCTTAACTATATATTATTTGAAAATCAACTGTATACAGCTGACAAGTCAGCCATATACAGTTTGTTTCCAGTTTATATACACTTTGCGGGCAATGTTTTCACTTACCTAAAAACCTATATTTATTACCAGTGTGCCATCTGCTATGTTCAACCCAAGCACACACATTGCCTTTGCACAAGTGTAATATCTGTTCTATATCTTTAGTAAGTCTGCTATGTTGATAGACAAACTTGAGATAAAGCCAATTCCAAGTTGTGGAAGTTGTTTTCCTGCATTCACTGCCGTGTCTTTGTGGTTAAACAAGTTGTCCACACCCAAGCTCAAAGATATTCCTCGAGGGAAAGACACCTTTGTGTTGATAGAACACATTAGGCGAGGCGAGAACTCATACTTAATCAACTTATCAGACGAGTCGGTAGGATTGTAAGCTGTTAATCCCGAAATCCACTGTCCGTTTATAGAAGAAGTAAGCTGTGTTTTGCCAAACTTTCTGTTATACATCAAGTTAAAGTTTAAGCTATGCGGAGGAGTAAACGAAATGTTATATCCCTTGTAATACTCATATTGTTTTGTGAAAGAGTATGACGCCTGCACAGTAACTCCAAAATCAGTGCGATACTTAGCAATAGCCTCTAACGAATAGCTCTTAGAATCTTCCGTGTTCATATACTTCATATCCTTATATCCACTACTGTTGTTAGAAGGAACATACACCATAGCAATCTTATCTCTGAACTTATTATATTGTGCAGATAAAGAAGAATAGAAACGACCCTTGCTATATTCTGCCGACGCAGAGTATTGACGGCTAGTTTCTGGCTTTAGGTTTTCGTTTCCATAGATGTAGAACAAGCCCAAATTTCCCATATCATACTCCATATACAGTTCTTTAAGTGTAGGAGATTTGAAGCCATGAGCATATCCACCACGCAGAGTTATGTTGTCCATAGGCTTATACATCAACGACAACTTAGGAGTTATGTGAAGCGAATACTTAGAGTGCCAGTCGGCACGCAAACCTGCCACAAGATTCAGTTTATCACTGATTTTCCAGTCTTCTTGAACATAAGCAACATAGTATCTGATATTATTCTTCGCTCCGTCCTTAAACATATAGTGCTTTAGGCTCTCATAGTTGAACTCCAAACCAGCAGTAAGATTGTGTGTTTCGTTAAACAACCCTGTATAGTTCAAGCGCGAAGTAAGCGTTCTGTTATCATACACACGGTCTTTTCTGTCTATAAGTTTATACTTCTTGTCCTTTACGTAGCGGTCAAAAACAGTAGAAAACTCAAGACGATTGTTAGTGTTTATCAGATATTTTAAGCTACCATTGACCGTTAGGTCTGAAAGAACATCGTCAAACTTAATAGCTCTTGTTCCCTGACCTCTTGTGTTCTTATAATAAGTTGCTTTTACGTCTGCATTCAGTTTGTCATTAAACACATATCCCATCTTATGAGATAAGTCCCAAGCCTTATATCCTCTAATCGTTACGAACGAAGTTTCTAGCTTCTCAGAAATAACCTCTCCGTCAAGATTTATTGTTTGGCTCTTTTGCCCATTACCTTTGTCTTCAATGGTATAGTTATCTTTCTGTCTGTAAGAGAAGCCAGAGTATGAGGTAAAGCGATGTTTCTTAACTCCAAAGTATGTTGAATATTTCTGCCCAGTGTGGTTACCATACCTGCCGTCTATGCCTGCCTCAACAGGTCGTACAGCTTTCTTTGTGATGATATTGATAACTGCCCCGAGCGCATTCGAGCCGTATAGAGTAGACTGCGCGCCTTTAACAACTTCTATTCTCTCTATTTGGTCGATGTTGAAGCGGCTGAAATCGACATTACTGTCTGCTCCTTCTCCGCTCACTCTCTCGCCATCTATCAAGAAAAGTATATACTTCCCATTCATACCTTGATAAGAGATTATGGGATTTTCGCTCATCGAGTTATATCTGAACTGTATTCCCGGTAGCTCATATTGAAGTAGGGTTTCAATGTCCATTGGGTTTAGTGCCTTGATGCTCTGACTTGAGATGATGCGAGTAATAACAGGAACGTTCTTCAAAGGCTTCTCTGTTCTTGTTCCCGTCACAACTACTTCTTCGAGCGCACTCTTCATAGGCTCCAGCTGAACTGTTATTTTGTCGCGTGCATTGTCAAACACTTCTATTGTCTTTGTTTCATAGCCGATGAAAGAAATCACTAGCTTGTAAGTTTTGTTGTGCTTTGCTTTTAGCAAAAACTCTCCTTCGCTGTTTGTACCTGCACCTATAGCTGTGTTGGCAAGCATAACTTTAGCTCCGGCAAGTGTCTCTTTGTTTTCATCAACAACAACTCCCCTCAGACGAACTCTTACTACCTTTTCGAAGTCTGTTTCATCTTCAGAAAAAGATAATCCTGCTCTTACTTCGGCAGAAGATAAAAGCAGGAAAATCAACATTATAGATTGTAATAGTTTAATCATTTATTAGTTACTTGAATGGATATACATACTTAATCTTCATAAAGCCTTTAACTCCTTCGTCGTTGCTATTGTCTAAGTATTGCAACTTTACAAACTTTCCGTCTTTACATTTAAGTATCAAAACCTTATCGTTTATTCTTCCATTTCCCATAGGAGAGCCTTCAAAAGGAGCAAGAGCTCTGCTTACCTTAGTGTTTAAGAATGTTTCAGGGCTAGGCGGCATTATCAGTTTTTTGATTATCCTATGCTCAACATCTTCAGAATACCCATCTTTTGGTGCAGAAGTTACTTCTTCAAATTTTGTTTTTCCTGTGTTTAGCCCAGAAAGACCATTTGTTTTCACATCCAAGTAAGAGTGTATAGCTATTTGCCAATCTATAGTCACGCCTGTAGTGGCATCGTTTTCTTGTATTGCATACTTCTGTGTTTTGCCAGTTTTGAAGTCAATGTAAGTCCAACTAGTCCATTCTCTTGTGTCAAGAATAAGAATTTTCTCCGTAGGATTAGCTGGAGGAGTTGGTTCTGGAGTAGGAATAATGTTATTATTCTCCTTGTCGCAAGACGAAAAAGCTAATGCTAACACAAAAAGATTAGCGAAAAATAATTTAGTTGATTTCATTTCTAGTATAGTATTTAGTTTGTTCAAATTACGAAGCAAAAGTACTAGACTAGAAAAGATAAGACAATACCTAAAAAGGTTGAAAAAGACACTTATACATACCAATTAGTAGGTATAAGAGATGTAAAAACAAGGGAGAAACAAGGTCAGTACAAACATTTTGAAAGAGCATCACTATTGAATTATCAATACTGAATATTGCAGATGTAAACCATATACAACTGACTTGACAGATATATATAGTTTAAGAATAGACCATATATGATTTGAAAATAGAGTATATATAGTTTGAAAAAAGGGCATACAATCATAGCATTTACATCACATAAGGATTGAAAAGAGAACAAAAACAAGCCAAAGAAGGATATGTAACAGAATAGTGAAAACAAATAGATTCGCAGACAAACGGGTAATAACAGAGAAGAAAAAAAGGACGGAGAAGAAGGAAAACAGAAAAGTATTGAGAGAACTTTATCTGAACACATCAAAGGGTTGAGGATAAAACTGCAAACAAACACCTTTAGAAAAGTGTAAGACAAAAGAATATTCCGAGAGCAAAAACACTCATAAACACACAAGACAGAAAAAAAGAAGGACAAACAGACAAAAGTGAAGAGCAAAAAAAAGAGGCATACAATTTTGTATGCCTCATAATATGTATTTACTTAGAAAAATGAAACAGTCTGTTACTTAATTCCAAGATGTGCTTTAACTTTGTTTGTTAGGTCTATGCTCAAAGCCTCATTGATGTAAGGTATAGGTGTTACTGATAGGTCGAACACATATACTACGTTCTCTGCCTTACCAACAGCAACTATGGCGTCATTCAACTTCTTTTGTATAGGCAACATAGCTTCTTGTTGTGCTTTTCTGATTTGGTCTCCTGCCTCTTGTTTGAAGGCATCTTGTCTATCAACCATTTCTCTTATTTCTTTTGTACGTCTTTCTGCTATATTGTCTGGTATGCTTTTCTCTGCAATAGCTTGTTGAAGCTCGTTGTACTTCTTATTCAATTCTTCTTGAGTTCTCTTTAGCTCGTCTTCAAGTTGCTTCGCTAGTTTCTCAACATCAGCTTTTGCCTTAATAAATTCAGGCATAACAACCAATATTTCCTCTGAATTGACATGACCAAACTTCACGTTTTGCGCAAACAAACCAACAGGTATCATCAACGCCAATAATAATGCGATTTTCTTTAACATAGTTCTTTTTTTTAGTTTTGTTATTGTATTCTATATACTAATGAATTGCGAATATGTGGAATATAATTCTAATATCCTAATTTTCTAAGTACTTCGTTGCTAATATCTATACTTGGGTCTGCAAAAATCACTCCCTGAGCAGATGCACGGTCTATAACCATGGCGTATCTATCTCTTAAAGCGATCTTCTTGACAGCTTCATATATCTTGTCTTGTATAGGAGTTATCAACTTCTCTCTTAACTTTTCTAACTCTCCCTCTGGTGAGAAAAACCTCTGACGCAACTCTGACACCTCTTTCTCCTTAGCCAAAATAGCAGCCTCTCGTGATTCTCTGTCGGCTTTAGTCATGCTAGACTCAAGACTCGCATATTGTTTGTATAGCTCGCGAACCTCTTTTGTCTTCTTATCAATTATCTGTTGTTGCTTCTCTGTCTCTTTCTTGATTACTTCGTTAGCTCTAACATACTCTGGAATATTGTTAGTTATATATTCCATATCTACCATAGCATATTTTTGAGCATTAACGCCTATTGCCATCAAAAGCATAAGCGACATAATAATAAACTTCTTCATAATCTCTGCTTTTTTTAATTATTAAAACTCTTGTCCCAATATAAAGTGGAACTGACTCCCGCTTCTCGATGCCGAGCCATATAGTTTGTCAAAACCATATCCCCAGTCAATACCCATCATACCCAACATCGGTAGGAATATTCTAACTCCAAAGCCTGCAGAACGCTTGAGCTCAAACGGATTGATTTTATTTATTTCTCTCCATGCATTACCAGCTTCCAAGAAACCTAACACATATATATTAGTGCTGGTGTCTAGCATCAATGGATATCTCAACTCCATACCAAGTCTAGCGTAAGCATATGCTTCTTGACCAAAAGGTGTTAATGAGCCATTTTCATATCCACGTAAGGCAATACTTTCAGTAGCATAATTTGAGTAACCAGTCATACCATCACCACCGACATTAAATGTACCAAAAGGAGATTTTTTATACTTATTATAATGCCCAACCATACCAAACTCTGTTCTTGTCATAAGCACAAGTGCCTTCGGATTGTTAGGCGAGTAACTTGTCAGTGGAGTATAGGTTTTGAATCTAAGCTTCCATTTGTGGTATTCAATCCAATTATGTAACTTGTTCTGATTATCTTGACTTATAGAGCCATCTTCTCTGTAATAAGATTTGTAATCTTTACCATCAAACAATGAATAAGGAGGAGTTATCTGAGCAGATAAAGAGAACTCCGAACCAACACGTGGAAATATTATGTGGTCAATAGAGTTTCTTGACAAGTCAATAGATATGTTCAAGTCGTTACTGCTACCGTTTCTAACTGGGAAGTAAATCCAGTTGTTCATCACATAACGATTGTAAGAAAGGCTAGTGCTTAGATTGAAGTAGTCATCAGGCCATTTCAAACGTTTTCCTAAACCTACACTAAGTCCCCATATATACATATACTGGTCTGGGTCGTAGAAGTTTTCGTAATTATTATAATTATAACCTCCAATACCACCATAGTAGCTATTGTATAGATTGTTGAAGTATCCAGAACCATAATATCTATTACTTATAGCTGTTTGGCGAGAGAAGAACGCATTAACAGATAATGAGTTCGGTCTTTTTCCTCCAAACCATGGGTCGAAGAAAGATAGATTATAAGACTGGTAGAACCTAGCATTGGTTTGAGCACCTATAGAAAGTGTCTGTCCATCTCCTTGAGGCAACAAGAAACGTCTAGCTTTTCCTGCTTTCAACAGATTAGCCATTGAGAAGTTAGTAAACTTCAAACTCAACGAACCTATAATCCCTGTCTGTCCCCAACCAAAAGAGAATTGAACTTGGTCATTTCTTTTTGACACCAAAGGAAAGGTTATATCCACTAAACCATTCTTTGGATCAGGATTAAACTCTGGTTGCATCTTTTCTGGGTCGAAGTGACCTGTCTGCTGAATTTCTCTTAACGAACGTATCAAGTCAGACTTACTGTAAAGCTGTCCAGGCTTAATTCTAAGCTCACGTCTAATAACCTCCTCGTAAAGTCTATCATTTCCCATGATGGTTATCTTGTTCAAGGTCGCTTGTTGATTTTCCATCATTCTCAATTCAAGGTCGATAGAGTCGCCAACAACATTTGTTTCTACTGGCTCCAAACGATAAAACAGGTATCCATTATCTTGATACAAGTTGGCAACAGCATCTTCATCTTGTGTCAATCGTTCTTCCAACTTCTTTTGGTTATAAATATCTCCGCTCTTCATCTTCAAGAAGTAGTTCAGCTGATCAACAGAGTATAGGGTGTTACCAATCCACTTTATGTTTCTGATGTAGTACTTTTGCCCCTCGTCAATCTTGATGTACACATTAACTGTATTATCATCATGATTAAACACACTATCTTCTACGATACGTGCATCTCTATATCCGAGTTCGTTGTACTTAGATATTATGAGTTCCTTATCTGCCTCATAGTTTTCTGGTACAAACTTTTTAGTTCTAAAGATGTTCTTTAGCTTTCCTTTTTCATTGGTTTTCTTCATGACTCTCTTTATCTTCGATGTTTTGAGAGCCTGATTACCTTCAATTACTATTTCGTTAACTTTTACTTTCTCTTTCTTATCTACTTCAATATCTACTATTATCTGGTCATCTTCTCCTTTCACTTCACGTTGTCTAATAATAACTTCATTGTTTTTGAAGCCTTTTCCGTCAAAATACTTTTGAATTAGTTTCTTAGCTCTATTTACAACGTTCGGAGTTATTTGTGACCCTTTTAGCAGCCCGATTTGCATTTCCAAATCGTTTCTCTCACTTTTCTTTATTCCATAGAAATTTATGTCTTTCACTCGTGGACTTTGAACAAGTGAAATCTTTAGCCACACTTTTCCATCTTGTATTTTCTCTGCTGTTATTTGAACATTAGAGTATAGGTTACGTCTCCAGTATCTCTTTATAGCCTTTGTTATTTCGTCGCCTGGCACACTTATAATTTGTCCTACAACAAGCCCAGATGCATTTCTGACAACATCTTCTGAGTAATTAGAGATACCTCCTTTTATTTCTAATTGTATATCGGCAATCTCATACTTAGTAGGATTTGAAGAATACAAAATTACTGGTTTTTCTTCTTTCTTACCATCGGTGTTTTGTGCTACGACCTTGTTCGACAATCCGATTAAGGTCATCACTACTATCAATATTAAAGACTTATAACGATACATTATCTTGTTTTATTTTGTATGTTCTTATTTACATTAGTTGTTCGCTTGTTTTTCCGAAGCGTCTTTCTCTTTGTTGATATTCAAAGATAGCTTTATTCAGTTCTTCTTTATCAAAGTCTGGCCAGAAAGTCTTACAATAATAAAGTTCAGAGTAAGCGCATTGCCAAAGCATATAGTTGCTTAGCCTTATTTCTCCTCCTGTTCTTATCAGCAAATCGGGGTCTGGCATGAAGTTGGTTTCAAGATTTTGAGCAAAAAGTTCTTCTGTGATTTCTTCTTCTTTTATCTTACCTTCCTTCAAAGATACTGCAATTTTTCGTGCAGCCTCTGTTATCTCCCATTTAGATGAATAGCTAAGAGCTAGTACAAGCGTAAGTCCCGAGTTTTGGGCAGTCTGTTGTTCACAGTCCGACAGAGCATTTCTCACCTCTTGAGGCAGTTTCTGTCTGTCGCCAATAACTTTGAATCTAACGTTTCCTTCGTTCATCTTTTCCACACTTATAGAACTAGTAAGCAATCCCATAAGCGCACTTACTTCTTCTTTTGGTCTTTTCCAATTTTCTGTTGAAAAAGTATATAATGTAAGATACTTCACTCCTATGTTGCTAGCTTCAGATATTATTTCCAACACTCTTTCAGCTCCAACATAGTGTCCGTATGTTCTTTCTTTCCCCTGTATCTTTGCCCATCGTCCGTTTCCGTCCATAATTATGGCTACGTGAGCAGGTATATTGTTTTTGTCTATGCTTATTTTCTCAGACATTTCAATCTTTTCTTTCTTTTACTTCAACGCAAAGCCGAGTTTGTTCAGCTTACCTCTCCAAGTTGAGTTACCACCTTTACCGGTAAACAACCATATATAATTATTTGCATCTATCTTCACTGCCAAGTCCACTTCAAGGTTGTGTATAGATATGCTGTTTACACCTTCTTCGTTTACTTCTTCTCTTTGTTTTTCGTTCAACTTTGTTCCTGGTATAGAGAATTTATAGTCTTCTTTTTTCCAATCAACAAGTGTTCTTGACGAGAAAAAGCAATCTAAAGCTCCGTCAGCAGTAAGTCCTGTCACATAATATTTATTGTTATACCATATTATATTAGGGTTTTTAATTTTCAGTGTAGCCTCTGCCTCTTTACTCTTCACAGGCAACCACACTTTTCCGTTTTCTGTAGTCCAAACATATTTCACGCTGTAATCTTCTCCTACATTACCCATGCACACAGCGTTAATAACACCGTTACTAAGCGTACGAGCCACAGACGACAACGATGAGACAGGGAAATCTGCTGGCACCTTAGCCTCTACTTTGTCTATATTTTCCCAACCGTTAGCCTCTTTGTTTGTAACGGCAAAAAACCTTTCGCCATCTTCTTCAACCACTACAGCCAATCCACCTTTTTCTATGTTTTTGTTTTTAGCGTCTTCAAGTCCTATAAGCGGATAAAGCACTTTCTTGCCTGCAAGCTCTGCACACACGTCCCAATTTACACCGTCTTTACTCTTAAACAGCTCTCCGTCTTCGTTTACAGCATATATATTCCCTGCATAAACGACTGCGGTTTCTGCTCTAAGTCTATTTGTTGTTATGGTAAATTCTTCCCACGCTTTGCCGTAATATACATTGCTACCTGTTGCATTAGGTGTTATTTCTGTTTTAGCACCCTTATTAGTTCCCTTGACAAACATATACATTGTGTTGTCAAGCTCTACAACTCTTGGTTGCACAGCATCTGTTATAGGTGTTTTCAGATACTCTTCCTTTCCCCAGCTCAAGAAGTCTGGGTGACGGCGGTGTACTCTTATGTCTAGTTCATAGTTCTTCTTTCTGCCATATATTGCAGTAGAAATAAGCGCGGCATTTCTTGACAGGTCGAACGCACTATCTATCACTAAAAACCTCTCCTTACTCTCTGAAGGTAGTTTTATAGCAATGTTTCCCGAATAGTTTTTTATGTTTTTAATTCTTATCTGCTTTAGTTTCTTTGCTTCTAAGGGCAATATAGAGTCTTGATTATATATGTATCCTCTTTCTTGGTCTATTGTGAACGCATAAGATTTACCCAACGCCAATGTATCCAATTCAAAATGAGTGATGTAAGCATCATCAAAACGAGAGTCATCTATTTCATCTTTCGTTGTAGGCAAGCAAGAAGTTGCCACCAAACTAAGTAAAGCAACACTCAAACCTATGTGCAAATGTTTTATTTTCATACTGATTATAGTCTTTTCAAGTTGCAAAAATAAAAACTTTTTTACGATAGCACACTAAGCAACATAGTTTTATGCAAATTTATATTTTATAATGATAGGGAAAGGGCAATAAAGAAATGAAAGAAAAGCAATTCACACCCTGCCGAGAAAGCATAAAAGATGGCTTTCTAAACTATACACAGTCAAGATGTAAACTATATATAACTGACATCTAAACTATATATGATTTGAAAGTCAGCTATATACAATTTACAAACGAAAGCTTAAAGGTAAACAAACAATCCCTTGACAATCAGAATGAAAGAACAAATCAAAAGGTAAGGAAACCTACCACATTGTGGCTACTATAACAGCATTGTCATCTTTCATAACATAAAAAGAAATGACCAAAGTGTTGTTCTTCTGTGAGCGAACTGTAGACTTTCATAACTGGAGCAGACACTCCATTACCCAAAGAAACTCTTGTCTTCTCTACCACAGCCTCGTCCCACAGCCCTCTATCTATAAATTCATTCAAAGTGAAAGCACCTCCTTCCACCATCAGCGACTGAATGTTTCTAGAATAAAGAAACGACAATACACCGCCTAAAACATCTCCGTCAAAATCTAAGCATACATACTCTGTCTTGCCCACAAAGTCATTTTTCACTGAATTGAACACTATCGTTGGCGCAGAATCATCAAACAGAGCAGAAGAAATAGGCACAGACAAGTCTTTATCAATGACCACCCTCAGGGGATTTTCTCCTCTCCAATGGCGCACAGTGAGCGAAGGATTATCAAGAACAGCAGTGTTTCTGCCCACAAGAATAGCTTTAACCTCGCTCCTCCTCTTGTGAGTCAGCACGGAGGTTAAGGCGTTAGAAAGCACCACAGGACTACCATCTGTACGCAATACGTCCATATATCCATCGGCACTTTCAGCCCATTTAAGCTGAATGTAAGGACGTTTCTCTGTGTGGAAAACAACAAATCTCTTTATCAACTCTCTACATTCATCTTCCAAAACACCCACTTTAACACTGCACCCTGATTGACGTAGCATCTCAATGCCTTTGCCGTCCACCTTGCTAAATGGGTCTTTACAGCCAACAACAACACGAGGTATCTTCATATCTATAATAAGTTTGGCGCAAGGTGGTGTCTTTCCGTAGTGTGCGCAAGGCTCAAGAGTGACATAAATAGTAGAATCGGCAAGCAGTGTCTTATCTTTTACCGACCTTATAGCGTTCACTTCGGCATGTGGCTGACCGCTTTTTATGTGATAACCCTCTCCTATTATCTTCCCATTATGCACAATTACCGCCCCAACCATAGGGTTTGGAGCTGCAGTAGCACGTGCGTTCTTAGCCAATTCGATGGCTCTTTTTATGTATTTCTCGTCATTCATTCCAGTCAAACTATATATTATTTATACTTTTGCCTATACACTTACAGATAGAAATGAGCAATATAGCGAAACAAATAAGAGAGAGCCTCAAGGAAAACTTTAGTCTTGACGAGGCAAAAGCAATATCTCTGATAATATGCAACGATATACTGGGCATAGACACTATTGATATTTACACGGGCAAAGATATAATATTAACAGATAGACAACGACAAGATTTAGACCATATTATATACAGACTAAAGCAAAACGAACCTATACAGTACGTTATAGGATATGCAAATTTCTTCGGAAGGAGGTATAAAGTAGACAAAAACACACTTATTCCACGACCTGAAACGACCGAGCTTGTGCAACTAATTATAGACACCTGCGCCAACAAGAAACGATTTCTTGACATAGGAACAGGTAGCGGTTGCATAGCCATAACCCTTGCCAAAGAGATTGACGGAGCAGAGGTTGAAGCATGGGATATAAGCGTGGGGGCAATAAACATAGCCAAACAAAACAGCGACAGCCTTGATGCAGGAGTTAAGTTCAAAGAGATTGACGTGCTAAGCATAGACGAAAAAGTCATGAGCGATAGAGAGGTCTACGATGTGATTGTAAGCAATCCGCCATACATCACAGAAGACGAGAAGGCAGAAATGGAGAGAAATGTGCTCGATTGGGAGCCTCATTCAGCCTTGTTTGTAGCACACACTGACCCCATACTGTTCTACAGAAAGATTGCACACATAGGCACACACCTGCTAAAAAAAGAAGGGTGGATATTCTTCGAGATAAACAGAGCATACGGAAAAGAGGTCACAGAGATGCTCAAAGGGCTTGGATATAACAACATAGAGTTAAAGAAAGACACCTACGGAAACGACAGAATGGTGTATGCACAACTATGAAAAAAGAGATAACGGAGCAGACAGCAAAGACAAGGCTAGCAGCCTTTTGCGCCACAAGAGAGAGGTGTAAACAAGAGGTAGAGAAGAAACTGCAAGGGTGGGAACTTAGTCAAGAAACAGCAAAAAGGATTGTTCAGTGGCTAGAAAAGGAAAACTTTCTAGATGAACAAAGATACTGCAAGGCATACGTAAACGACAAATACAAAATAGCTAAGTGGGGCAAACGAAAAATTGAATATAACCTGCGAAACAAAGGAATAAATCCTGCAATGATAAGTGAACACTTAGCAAAGGTAGACACAGACAGTTACAACGAAAAGCTGTCTTACCTGCTAGAGCAGAAAAAGAAAACCGTAAAAGCAAAGAATGAATACGACTTGCGACAAAAGCTGATACGATTTGCAGCAGGACGAGGGTATGACTTTGCAGACATAGCAAACTGCCTGCGAAAGATGAACATTGAGTGCGACGACGAATAACAACGCACGAAAGAAATAAAAAAACACTAACAACAGAACATACATACCCCCTTTTTACGTTATAATCAATAGGTGGGCAAACAATATATAGTTCAGAAATCAGTTATATACAATTCAGAAATCAGCTATATACAGTTTACAAGTCAGCAATATACAGTTTGTAAACCAAGATAACAACGCCCCCAAAAACACTAAGAAAGAGGTACAACAAAATAGACGTAAATAAAGGAACGAACTATTGCGTATGTGTCAGCAGTATTGCTTAACTTTGCAAACTGAAATACAGAATAATAAAACCAATTATTATGAAAAACTTAGAAAGACAATTTGCAGAAAAGCTATTGAAGATAAAAGCTATCAAGCTACAACCAGACAATCCGTTTACATGGGCATCTGGCTGGCGTTCTCCATTCTATTGCGACAACCGTAAAACACTGTCGTATCCGGAACTGAGAAATTTTGTGAAGCTAGAAACTGCAAGACTAATTCTTGAGGAATTTCCAGAGGTTGATGCGATAGCAGGAGTAGCAACGGGAGCCATACCACAAGGAGCTTTGGTGGCAGACACGCTACACCTACCTTTCGTTTATGTACGTGCAACACCTAAGGGTCACGGACTTGAAAACCTTATCGAAGGAGAGCTAAGACCAGGAATGAAAGTAGTGGTGGTGGAAGACCTTGTTTCTACTGGAGGTAGCAGCCTTAAAGCTGTAGAGGCAATAAAGAGAGATGGTTGCGACGTTATTGGTATGGTGGCAGCATTTACATACGGTTTCCCTGTGGCAGAAGAAGCGTTTAAGAAAGCAAACGTTAAACTTGTGACCCTAACAAACTATGAAGCAGTGCTAGAAGTTGCACTAAACACTGGATACATACAAAAAGAACACATACCAACACTTACGG
Source organism: Bacteroides sp. (assembly GCA_030529405.1). Taxonomy (GTDB): domain Bacteria; phylum Bacteroidota; class Bacteroidia; order Bacteroidales; family Bacteroidaceae; genus JAUMWZ01. Next base: position 18,689 of record JAUMWZ010000011.1, read on the forward strand.
AGTGGAGAAAAGACCCAGCACATTGGGAAGGATAAAATAAAAACACAGCAAACAAAAGCTAATAACGAAAGGCTGTCCTTACTCAATAAAAACGAGAAAGAGACGCCTTTCTTTTTATAACAATAATTCTGATGACAAAATTTGAGAGTACAGTAAAAAGCATTCCATTCAGTCAGGAAACAGTATACAATAAGCTGTCTAACCTGAACAACATAGAAACCATAAAAGACAGAATACCAGAAGACAAGGTCAAAGACCTTACTTTCGACGAAGATAGCATAAGCGTTAGTGTGGCACCAGTAGGCAAAATCAAGATGAGAATTATTGAACGAGAGCCACACAAGTGCATAAAGTTTGAGTCGGAAGAAAGCCCTATGGCATTCAACGTGTGGATACAACTATTGCCAAACGGCGACAGTTCGGCAAAGATGAAAATAACACTTGGAGTAGATGTAAACCCATTCATGAAGGCGATGATACAAAAACCATTGCAAGAGGGAGTAGAAAAGTTGGCAGAAGTGTTGTCAATGGTAAACTATCAGTAACAGACTAGGCTTTGCAAATAGCTTGACAGTGCAAACAACACATTAACAAGGCTTTTGCAAAGCATATATATCTTATTTTCAAACTGTATACAACCAACTTGCAAACCATATATAGCTGATTTGCAAGCTATATACAATGGTTTTGCATATCCTATATAGCTTTTCTGCCAGGAGTGCATATCTGTTTCGCAAAGTGCATAACCTCAGATATCAAACTAAGAGTTATCGACTTTTACTGCATCTGTCATCTGCTGGCAACGGTAATATAAATCGCACGCAAACACACATTGTTTTGAGTGTCAAAAAGGTAGTGTTTTAGCGCAAACAGATAAGTTTTAGATTGATAAACCACTATACAAAAGCGCGAAACAGTAAAAAAAAGGCACAAAGTTTGGTCATCACAACTAAACCAATTATATTTGCACCACAAAACAAGCGGAAATAGCTCAGTTGGTAGAGCATAACCTTGCCAAGGTTAGGGTCGCGAGTTCGAGTCTCGTTTTCCGCTCAACATAAAAATAGATGCTTGGATGGTGGAATCGGTAGACACGAGGGACTTAAAATCCCTTGGCCATTACGGCTGTGCGGGTTCAAGTCCCGCTCCGAGTACAACAATTATTTTTAATCCCTTAGAAGTCTTTGACCTCTAAGGGATTTTTTATTGCATCTAAATATACTGATAACATCTATCTC
>JAUMWZ010000212.1 GCA_030529405.1 Bacteroides sp.
GTAGAGTAAATATAGTTTAGAAGTAAAGTAAATATAGTTTGAAAGACATAGTATATAGCTTGTATTTGAAGTGAACACGCATAGCAGGTGCAAACAAAAGGTTGCAACTTGTGTGTGATAGCCTTTAAGGCACATTTCAAGTATAAGCTATATTTGTTATAAATAGGCGACAAAAGTCTTGCTATAACAGATTAAGGCAAGATTATAAATAGAAAGGTAGATGAGGAATGAGTGTTCAAATCTATTCTGAGGATACAGCAATAGTGTCAATATCTAAATCTGAATTGTCAGACTCTATATCTTCTGCGTCTTGACTACTCAAACTTTGTGCCTTCTCTTTCTCTGCCAAAAGAGTTTCAAAGAAGTCTTTCTTCTTAATCATAGACAAAGCTATGCTAGCAGCTTTTTGCTGAGATTCTTTTTTAGAGAAACCCGTGCCAACACCAGCAGATAGTCCCTGAATGAATACTTCTGACTGAAAAACTGGACTGTTCTCTTGATTGATAAACTCCTCTATCACATTAAAAGAGATATCAAATCTGTGCTTTTGTCCCCACTCTATCAGTTTAGACTTGAAATTTACCTCCGTGCGCAACACTTGTTCTAGGTTTATGTGGTTACGCATAACCTTGTTCTCGATGAAATACTTGCAATAGTAATAACCCCTATCAAGATATATGGCTCCAACAAGAGCCTCGAAGGCATTACCATACATATAATTATTGTGAGATTGAGAACGGTTTGAAGTTTTAACAAGTCTGTCAAGCCCCAAATCTAAGGCTAGCTTGTTCAGAGTCTCTCGTTGAACAATTTTAGAACGAGTGTTAGTGAGAAAGCCCTCGCGTTTACCCTCAAATCGTTGGTAGAGTATATCTGCAATGACAGAGTCTAATATCGAATCGCCAAGAAATTCTAAGCGTTCGTTATTAACAAGGTGACCTTTGTCGGAACGTATATAAGTAGATTTATGTACAAAAGCTAGCTTATACACCTCAATGTTTCTAGGATAGAAACCCAAGATTTTATAAAAACAAAGGTAAGGCTCTTTGTCTTTCACAAACAAGAGCCTTACCTTATCTATGTTATTACTTAACTTGATGCGATTATTCTGAATATTTCTTGAAGATAACACAAGCATTGTGTCCGCCAAATCCAAAAGTGTTAGACAAAGCTACATTAACAGTTCTCTTTTGAGCCTTGTTGAATGTAAAGTTCAAGTTATAATCTATATTCTCATCATTATCCCCCTCTTCGTGGTTGATTGTAGGAGGAACAATATCATTCTTAACAGCCAAGATACTTGCAATAGCCTCTACTGCACCGGCAGCACCAAGTAGGTGACCTGTCATAGACTTAGTAGAACTAATGTTAAGTTTGTATGCATGGTCGCCAAAAACCTCCTTAATTGCCTTCGCCTCTGATATATCTCCCACTGGAGTTGATGTACCGTGTACGTTTATATAATCAACTTCTTCCGGAGAAATATTGGCATCTTCTAATGCATTTTGCATTACAAGTCGCGCTCCAAGTCCATCAGGGTGAGAAGCAGTTAAGTGGTGTGCATCGGCAGAAAGTCCAAAGCCTACCAACTCAGCATATATCTTAGCACCACGTGCCTTAGCATGTTCTAGTTCTTCAAGCATAAGACATCCCCCGCCTTCTCCCATTACAAAGCCGTCACGACTTGCACTGAATGGACGAGAAGCCTTAGTAGGCTCATCGTTACGAGTAGATAGTGCGTGCATAGCGTTAAAACCGCCTACGCCAGCAGGGAATATAGCTGCCTCAGAACCTCCAGACAATATGATGTTTGCTTTTCCTAAACGGATAAGATTGAACGCATCAGCTATCGCGTTTGTTGATGTAGCACAAGCCGAACATGTAGAATAGTTAGGGCCGTGGAATCCATACATAATAGATATGTGTCCTGCTGCGATATCAGATATCATCTTAGGTATGAAGAAAGGATTGAACCTTGGTCCAGCCTCTTTATTAACATAGTAGTTACCTACTTCGTCTTCAAAAGTCTTTATACCCCCTATACCGGCTCCAAACACAACACCTATTCTGTTCTTATCAACAGTTTCCAAATCCAAACCAGAGTCTTCTACAGCTTCTTTTGCTACAGCTATGGCGTATTGAGTATATAAG
>JAUMWZ010000213.1 GCA_030529405.1 Bacteroides sp.
GACTATATATAAATTAAATGTAGACTATATATAGATTAGAAACAAACTAAATATAAATCATAAAAACACTATGGTGGTATATAGCGAAGACAAAGTTTTAGAAACAAGACGTAGAGGGAGAATTGAAGTGATATGTGGCTCGATGTTTTCTGGTAAGACAGAAGAACTTATACGAAGAATGAAAAGAGCCAAGTTTGCAAAACAAAAGGTAGATATCTTTAAGCCAGCTATAGATGTTCGCTATTCTGCAGAGAATGTTGTTTCGCACGACAGCCAGTCGATAGCTAGCACACCTGTAGATTCGTCGGCAAGCATAATGCTTTTGGCTACAAGCACAGATGTGGTTGGAATAGACGAGGCACAGTTTTTCGACAATGGTCTTATTGATGTGTGTAATAAGTTAGCTAACGAAGGAGTCAGAGTGATTGTTGCTGGGCTAGATATGGACTTCAAAGGAAACCCTTTCGGGCCTATACCTCAACTTTGTGCAATAGCCGACGAGGTTTCTAAAGTACATGCAATATGCGTAAAGTGTGGTCAGTTGGCATCGTTCTCTCACAGAACAGTGGACGTGGACAAGCAAGTACTTCTTGGCGAAACTGCAGAATATGAACCTCTTTGCAGAGTGTGCTACAATAATGCTTGCTCATGTAAATAGCCAGAAAACAACATTATTGACACAAAAAAGTTTCATAAAAAACATTACACCTACACGGTTTGTAACTTAATTATATTTACTTTGCTAACAGACTATATATAGTTGAGTTTTAGTTTATATATAGTTGAGTTTCAAATTATACACTGTTTAGAAACATGGAATTATTTACAGAACAAAAGAAAAATAACAAAGCAAAAGTCGAAGATAAAAAGATTACTTTCGACAGCTTTATACGTGGGGCAATAACAATAGCAATAATAGTGGGAATATTCCTACTAATCAAACGACTAAGCAGTGTGCTCTTGCCGTTCCTTGTAGCTTGGTTGGTGGCATATATGATATTTCCTCTAGTGAAATTCTTCCAGTATAAACTGCGAATAAAGAGTAGAGTGCTGGCAATTCTGTGTTCTTTCATAAGCATTTCTGCCGTGTTGGGAACAGCGTCATACTTCCTTCTGCCATCGATATTTGAAGAATTGGGGAAGATAAATCAGCTAGTTGTGTCGTATCTAGACGGAGGTAAGGGCGACACTATACCTACTGTCATCTCAGATTTCATCAAGAAAAATGTAGATTTTGATGAACTTACGGCACTAGTAAACGAAGAAAACTTGATAAACACCATAAAACAAGCCGTGCCACAAATATGGTCTTTGGCGGTAGGCTCTGTAAATATCATCTTCGGAATACTGAGCTTCTTCATCATACTAATGTATATTGTGTTCATTTTGCTTGATTATGAGGACTTGTCTGAGGGCTGGTTGCGCCTAATACCTAAAAAATATAGAGCAATATCAGACAAGATTGTTACAGACATTGAAGAGGGCATGAACAGATATTTTCGTGGACAAGCACTCGTTGCACTATGTGTTGGAGTGATGTTCAGCATAGGTTTCTTGATAATAGACTTCCCTATGGCTATCGTCCTAGGACTATTTATAGGAGCACTGAATATGGTTCCATACCTGCAAATAATAGGTATAGTACCTACAATACTACTGTCTGTTTTGAAAGCAGCAGACACTGGAGAGAATTTCTGGGTCATTCTCGGCTCCGCAATCATAGTGTTTGCAGTTGTGCAAGCCATACAAGACGGCTTCTTAGTGCCTAAAATAATGGGAAAAATTACTGGACTAAACCCTGCAATCATATTACTTTCACTATCAATATGGGGTTCTCTACTCGGAATTATAGGTATGATTATAGCTCTGCCATTAACAACCTTGATGCTTTCGTACTATCAACGCTTCATGGCTAATAAAGATAAAGTAATTTTTATAAGAAAGAAATCGCCTGGTAATCAGATAAAAGACCTCATAACATAAAAATAACTTCAAAAAAAGCTCTCTAAAGTTTGCAGATTAAAGAAAAAGCCTTACCTTTGCAACGCAATTGAGAGAAAAACAAAAGCGATGATTCGCTAGCTCAGCAGGTAGAGCACAACACTTTTAATGTTGGGGTCCTGGGTTCG
>JAUMWZ010000214.1 GCA_030529405.1 Bacteroides sp.
GAAAATAAACTGTATATAGTTGTCTTCTTAGTTATATACGGTTTGCAAGTCAGTTGTATATGGTTTGCAATAGGGGAGAGTTTTGTCGGATAAAAAAAGCTCCATAATGAAGAACGTAAATCTTCACTATGGAGCTTGTTGTTGTGTTGTATGTGTTTCTTATTTCAGCTTTTTGCCCTTCAGGTTTATGGTTACACCCACCACTGCGTTAATATGTTTGGTGTCTTGACTCAGAGATATGTAGTCTGCACCAACGAACACTGGTCCCAGTTTTATTGCTGCTCCGAATGTTTTTCCTAGAGATTGTAGCATAGAATAGCTTGCTGTTACGTTTAAGAAACTGTTTGGGCGAAAGTTAGCCGATAGTGTAATTTCGTTGTGGTTTCTGTTGTCGTGGAGGCGACCTGTATATAATGCTCCAACCGATAATACATCGCTGAACATAGAATACTCTGCTCCTAAGGCAAAGTTTGTGCTTATTCCTCTGTTGCTTACTTCTTCTTGTGGAGTGTTTTTAGTAGTAAACAAGTCTTTGTTGTATATACTTCTGTTCTCAACCAGTTCATTAAACTTTTTAACTTCACTCTCTAGCTCATTAACAGCTTTATTTACGTCGTCAAGACTCAAATAAGTCTGGTTTAGATACTTCTTAGCGTTGAAGTTAAATTTGTAAAGCGCAGTTTTGTGCTTAATCTTGCTGTTGTCTTGTTTGTTATATATCCTCAAGTCTGTGATAGATGCCGACAACTTCAAGTTGTTTGTAATGTTGTAGTTTATACCTAGGTCTATCGCTGCACTATATTCGTTTGGAACTTTGTTGTCTGTGTTTATGCTTATGTCCTTAATATTTCCTCTCTCGTCTTTGTTATATTTTATGTATGAAGTATAGCTTTCAATGTTAGCTTCCATATCCACATCGAAGTAAATGTTTTCAATCAGCTGCTTAATCTCGTTGTAGTTTGAGCGAGTAATGCTTGATAGATTTTTTATTCTTTCTATCTCTTTTTGAGTAGGAATAACAGCGTCTATTTTTGCCTTCTTAAAGTTTACTCTTGTATGAACAGCATTGGCTAGCAACTTAACCCTTGCTCCGATAGTAAGTCCGCTTGTTATCTCTCTTGCAAAACCTAAACCTATGTCTATGTGAGAGTAAGCATCAATATTGGTTCCGCTGAAATCATAATTATAGCGTCTTCGTTCTTTGTAAAACTGTTCGTTGTCGTTGAAAAAATTGAATACATCTTTACTCATGTTTGAGTTTATCTCGGTGTTTAATCCAATATTAAACGACCAAAAGTTATTGCCACTCCACCAGCCAGCAGATAGAATATCTGTACTAGAACTGAAGTTTGTGTTGTTTAGTTCTTTCAGTGAACTCAGAAACACTACATCGGTTTTGAAGAAATTATTGTTCCTGTAAAACTTGTATATGTTTCTTGGGGTAATGATGTCAGAAGAAGAGTGAAGTCCGAAAGAGCCTACTACTGGTATGGCAAAGTATCCTCTTGTTGGAACATTTGCAGGGTTTAGTTTTATACCAAAGTGATGGTCTTTCATGAAGTAAGATGAGCGCAATCTCTGGGCTGTTGAGCTGTTTGTAGATATAAGTATTAGTGCGCATAATACTAATAACCCTTTCAGTGTAGGGCTAATACAAGTGTGTGTTTTCATACTCTAAAAGTGTGTGCTAATTAAATTTGTAAATTTATTGTTTGTTGTTATTCTGCTACAAGGGGCATATTATTTCCATATAAAACAAAACCTGCGGAAGAACTTAATCAACCGCAGGTTTATTTCTTGTAAAACTGTATGTGTTTTCATTGTTTACTTACTCGATATTATAGCTATTAGCTCCGTTATGTTTTCTGTAAACATCTTTACCGCTATGGCGAGTATTATCAGCCCGAATAGCTTACGCGTTATGTATATTCCGCCTTTACCGAGTATTCGTTCAACAACTTCTGTCATTCTCACCACCACATATACCCAAAGCATATTTACCGTTAGTGCTAGCATAATGTTTATAGTGTCTAGCTTAGAACGTAGCGTAAGTAGCAGGGTGAATGTAGCTGCTCCGGCAAGAAGTGGGAATACTAACGGACCAAGTGTAGCTTC
>JAUMWZ010000215.1 GCA_030529405.1 Bacteroides sp.
CCGTTTGAGCAGATATAAGAGAAGGCTACTTCATTCACTTTTATGGTGAGTTTTGAAGTAGCCTTTTTTGTGTTTCATACTAGCCGATATTTTTACTCATAAACACTTATACACCAAAACTAGCACAGCAAGCAAGCAGACGCATAAGACTGTGTTTCAAGCATATTGAAGTTGCTTTTGCAAACTATTATTAGTTTGCAAACAAACTGTGAAGAATTGATTTGCAAACTAAATATGGTTTAGAAATAAAGTGATAACAGTCTGCAAAAAGGCAATACTATGCAGAGTTTATCACCGTATATCAAAACAACAAAGAGAGATAAGAAAGCACGTGGAGCACATACATAAAATCGTTAGCCTGCAAATACTTATCACACAAAAAGAGTGTTACAGAAAAAAGTATTTACAGCACAACATAAATGGCATAAAATAGTAAGGCGCTGGGCAAAACATAAGAGTTTGCACCCAACGCCAACTAAAAATAGTAGAGATTATTTCAGATTATAAATTTATACCAACATCTATCAATGTCCGCAGAAACCACCTTCTGAGAAGTTCACAACCTTCTTTTCTAACTCAACAAAGTCTGGGAACAAGATGTTGTTTTCTATATGTATATGCTCATGCAGAGCAGTCATAAACTGTTTCAAGTCGTGCATCAACAATTTGTAGCTTGCACAAGCCTCATCAGATACAGTGTAGTTGTTTGTTAGCTTACCAATTAGTTCGTATCTGTTGCCTTCTGCCTCGTGTTCCATACGCATCACACCGATAGGATTTAACACCGTGCCGCAGTGCATAGGTTCAAGCAAATCGCCTCTCTCGTTAGCCTCAAACAACTCTAAGCAGTAAGGGAACAACACTTGTTCTTCCTTAACAAGGTGCATTTCAAGGTCTTCTAAGGACTCAACAAAGAGTGAGTGCACTTCTGTTAGATTGTGATACTTGTCACCATGAACAGACATCACCTTTTCCATAAGTTCAAGCAACGGAGTGCCATTATTTCTTATGTTTCTGTGGTGTATTTTAAGCACATAGTCAATCAATAAATCAGACGGCCACTGTGCAAAAGGTATAGATGCTTGTTGCTCTTGCACCTCGATAGCCTTAATCACCTCCGACAGTGGAAGACCTTTTTCAGCACAAGCAACCTCTAATTCTGTTTCGCCATGACAGCAGTAATCTATTCCGTATGTTTCAAATAGTTTTGCAACACCAAAGTTACCTGCCACTATCTCGCCAACACTCTTTTTTGCTATTCTTTCTGTTTCCATATCTTATTGTTCTATTTATTATTACATTTGCGTAGTTAGAGCTTTTCTTATTTCACAACACAAAAGTAGTATAAGCGTAAGACACAATGCGTAACATAAGTTACACCAAAAGAATAAGTTTAGAAAAATGGACATAAATGTAATATCGGGCTGCGATTTGTTTAAGGACGTTGGCAAAGAAAGCATAGAAAACCTTTTGACAGATAGCCCTAACAGAATGACAGAATATAAAAAGGGTGAGATTATTGCCCTACAAGGGTCGCCGTGTCGCTCCATATATATATTATGCGAAGGTAAGGTTACTGCAAAAATGGCGGGAAGTGAGGGTAAGGAGTTGAGTATAGACCATATTGAAGCACCAGAAGTATTGGCACCAGCCTTTGTGTTTAGTAGTGAGAACAAATTTCCTGTCACCGTAGAGGCGGAAGAAAAAACAACAGTGTGCATAATAAATAAAGATTCGTATCTGAGGTTTATGCAACAAAACCCAATGGCACTGCAAAACTTCCTAAGAATAATATCAGACAGATGTCTGTTTCTTAGCAAAAAGCTGAATGAGTTTGCACTTCAATCGTTGAAAGACAGAGTGATAAACTTACTAAAAAGAGTGGGCAAGATTGAAAGTGTGCAAGATGCGGCAACAATGCTTGGAGTGGCAAGACCTTCGCTATCGAGAATAATTGGCGAAATGATTGAAGAAGGCAGTTTGGTGAAAGAAGGACACGTGATAAAGATAAACAAGTGACAGAGAGCGAGTAAGATTTATAAGACAACAAACTGTATATGGTTTGAAAGTAAAGTATATACAGATTAGAAGTAGAGTA
>JAUMWZ010000216.1 GCA_030529405.1 Bacteroides sp.
ACTCTGTCTTTCAACGATTGAAGTGCAAACTCATTCAGTTTGTTGCTAAGGAACAAGCATCTATCTGATATTATCTTTAGGAAGTTTTGCAGTGCCACGGGGTTTTGTTGCATAAACCTCAGATACGAATCTTTATTTATTATGCACACTGTGGTCTTTTCTTCTGCTTCCACAGTAACGGGAAATCTGTTCTCGCTACTATATACAAATGCTGGTGCCAATACTTCTGGTGCTTCGATATGGTCTATACTTAACTCTTTGCCCTCACTATTAGTCATTTTTGCAGTGACCTTACCTTCGCACAATATATATATGGAGCGACACACTGACCCTTGCAGTGCAATAATTTCGCCCTTATTATATTCCGTTATTCTGTTAGGACTATCATTTAGTAGGCTTTCTAGGCTTTCTTTGCTAATGTCCTTGAATAAGTCACACTCTGATATTATGTTTATGTCCATTTTTCTACACTTATTTTTCTGATGTAACCTATGTTACGCTTTATGTTTTATCACTCCACTACTATTGTGTTGTAAATAAAGAAAACATCTAACTATACAAATGTAATAATAAATAGAACAGTAATATATGGATACAGAAATAATAGCAAAAAAGAGTGTTGGCGAGATAGTGGCAGACAACTTTAGTGTTGCCAAGCTGTTTGAAACATATGGAATAGATTACTGCTGTCATGTTATCGTGATTATATATTCTTCTTGTGCGATAACTGTTTGCAATATAATGATTTAGTGCTTATGGCAAGTGGTGTTTGTTTTCTATCTGTAATGTTGTGATATATAGTGATAAACTCTGCATAGAATATCTTTCTTGCAAACTCTTCTTGATTTACTTCTAAACTGTATTTAGCTTATATATCAACTCTTCTTATTTTATAATGCAACTGTGGTTAGTATACAAGAAAGGCTACCTCAAGTTGCCCCTAAAAGGTTTATGAGGTAGCCCTATGTTTCGCTTGATTGAGTTGCAAGAAGAACCTCTCTTGTAACTCTTTTCTAGCTTACTTTGAATATTTTTCTGCTTGTTCTCTAATCAATTCTTGATCGTCAAAGTAGTTTATTTTCATTGCGCTCTTAACCTCTGAAAGAGTTTGTGCCGCTACTTCTCTAGCCTCTTGACAGCCCTTGTTTAGCATTTCGTATATAGCAGGTATGTCTTTTTCAAACTCTTTTCTTTTGTTTCTTATCGGTTCAAGCATTTCTTGCATGATAGAGTTTAAGAAACGTTTCACTTTTACATCACCAAGTCCGCCACGTTGATAATGAGCTTTTAGCTCGTCAAGGTTTGGATATTCAGGCAAGTATAGTTCAAAGTGCTTGTCGTTACAGAAGGCGTCGAGATACGTGAAGACAGTGTTGCCCTCAATCTGTCCTGGGTCCTGTACACGCAAGTGGTTAGGGTCTGTGTACATACCCATGACTTTCTTTTGTATCTCGTCCGCTTCTTCTGATAAGTATATACAGTTGCCCAACGATTTACTCATTTTTGCCTTCCCGTCTGTACCTGGTAGTCTTAGGCAGGCAGCATTGTCTGGAAGTAAAATCTCTGGCTCTACCAACGTTTCGCCATATATGTGGTTAAATCGTCTAACTATCTCTCTCGCCTGTTCTATCATTGGCTCTTGGTCTTGCCCTACTGGAACTGTTGTTGCCTTAAAGGCAGTTATGTCTGCCGCCTGACTGATTGGATAAGTAAAGAAACCTACCGGTATGCTACTTTCAAAGTTGCGCATCTGTATCTCTGTCTTTACTGTAGGGTTACGTTGAAGTCTTGACACACTCACAAGGTTCATATAATAGAAAGTCAATTCGCACAATTCAGGTATCTGTGATTGTATGAATATTGTTGATTTGGTTGGGTCAAGTCCTACTGAAAGGTAGTCCAACGCAACCTCTATAACGTTTTGTCTTACTTTTTCTGGATTTTCTACGTTGTCAGTCAAAGCCTGTGCGTCGGCAATGAATACGAATGTTTTGTCGAACTGTCCAGATTCTTGCAGTTCAACTCTGCGTCTTAATGAGCCAACATAATGTCCAATGTGTAATCTCCCTGTTGGTCT
>JAUMWZ010000217.1 GCA_030529405.1 Bacteroides sp.
TTTCCTTTGCCTACATAGTCAGATAGTTTTACACTCTTTCCGTCGGGTGTTTGCAATGTCAAGTCTGTGAAAGGTCTGTTTATATCTGTTCTTTTCTGACTTTCCATCTGTCTTTTTATCCCTATCAGTTGCTCATCAGAAAGGAATTTCGCTGGTATCTTATCAAACAACACTTCGTTCTCTGACAAACTGTTTTCATAATACTTTTCTTTGAACAAGAATATACCTACCACGTTATCCATATTCTTCTCCATTCCTGACTTGATAGCATTTGAATATTCTATTTCAGCTTCATCAAGTTGTTGCTCTCTCTGTTCATCTGTCAGCGTAGTGTCATTATCTATCTCGTTCATCTTGTTTAGAGCCTTGTTCATTCCCTCTCTAATCTCTTGATAGATATCGTTTGTTGGAGTTCCAGTAACAGATTCTTCGCCAAGAACCATCTTTACTTCTATCTTTCCGTTCTCTAAAAACAGTGGCAAACTGAACACATCTGTCTGCGTAACACAAGACAGATAGCGCAAAGCAACAGAGTCTTGATTTCCTTTGAAAGTAAACTTTCCGTCTTTTATGACTGCTTTTTCCAAGATAATCAAGTCCATATTATCTATAAGTTCAAGAGTTACTGTATCTCCGTCGGCTGCACCTTGCACAACACCGTTTATCACATATCCCGATTTGCCACAACCACTAAAAGCTACAAAAAGCATAGTTATCGCCATGACAGACACACTGTGTAGCAAATTTGTCTTTACCTTAAATAAAGTGTTAATTTTCATACTTATCATTCGTTTATATTACGGGTGCTAAGTTATAGTATTATTTCCATAATAGAACAACAACGTTAGCTTTGTTATGAAAAAGTGTGTTTCTAAACGATATTTACTATATTTGTAAAGTAAGTACAATTTAGAAGTAGAGTATATATAGTTATGTCGCAATTTATATACATTCAAGAATTCAATTCAGATAATACTGAAAAGTCGTTCACACCATCTCTTTACAGCATTATATTTATAGAGGATAAGGCGTCTTTTACAGTAGATGGCACGACATACAACACAGAGGGCAACACGGTGTTATTCTTATCGCCATATCAAGCCATTTCGTGGGTAGAAATTCCTAAATTCTATCGTATGTTGTCTTTTCATAGCGACTTCTATTGAATTGAATATCATAAATATGAAGTAGCCTGCAACGGACTACTATTTAACAACGCATACTTGAAACCGTATGTAACCGTTCCTGCACAACTACTTAATCAACTATATCAGATTACGGACAGCATCAGAGATGAGCATAAGGCAGACGACAAGGAACAGCCATTTACGTCTTCAATAATAAAGTCATACCTTCAACTGTTGCTCGCCTTGTGTAGCAGACAAAAAGATTCGCTTGAAGGACAACATTACACTGCCATTGACAAACAAGCCTTTATGTTTGAACAACTATTAGAAAAGCATCACACACAAGAGCGCAGAGTACAGTTTTATGCAGACAAAGTAGGTGTGTCGGCTGAAGTTTTGAGCAGAAAGAGCAAGCAAGCATTCGGAAAGCCTCCTACAAAGCTGATACAAGACAGAGTAATTATTGCTGCAAAGAGGTTTCTTCACCTCACAGATAAGAGCATAAAAGAAATTGCAGCACTACTAAACTTTCAAGATGAGTTCTATTTCAGCAGGTATTTTAAGCAAGCCACAGGGCTGTCGCCTAAACATTACAGAGATGAAGTGGGCATATCTATCATAAACCACCCTAACCATTAGTTTTTGTGTGGTATAGGAACTTTTTTCATATAAAAAACACTTGTTTTAGAGTTAAATAAGAGCTTAAAAGCAGTAGTTTTATATATCAAAATCAAATTTATCTATGTTATTGTCGTTTTTATCCATTCCACAGACAATAAAAAACATAGACCTTTGCAGTGTTAATAATTTAATTGAATATTGATATGGGAAAATTTATTGAACAATTCTTTACTAAATCCAGCCAAATTGTACTGGACTTTGAACGCAGTTTCTTCAACTTTATGCGTATATCTATTTTTGTTGTGATGGCTTGGATTGGAG
>JAUMWZ010000218.1 GCA_030529405.1 Bacteroides sp.
ATATTTAGCTTCTTCAAAAGGGATATATCGGTGAACAGTAAAAACAAACACACTAAGCACCATTCCAACTAAGGAAGTTATATGTAGCAATATGTTTCCTTTAGTTCTGCAATCTGATGCAGTTACATCTATCGACATTGTTGTTATTGCCGAATATGCCAAGAGTGAAAAACCTCCCATCAAAAACATTGATACCAGCCTTGTAACGAAGTTGTATGCATGAATAATATCTACATACAAGAACACCGACAAGGCTATAACAGACACCGCAAAGACTTTCTTTCTGTTGCAAACTGATAATACGTAAGCATTAAACATTCCAAACAAAACAATTCCCAAAGCAAAAGCTAAGATGAAAAAGCCATAAATCTCAAAAGTTCTCTCAACAGGAAATCCATAGTAAGTACTACCTCCTGGGAGATACATAAACACCCTCATTATTGTTGCCAATAGTGAAGACGTAAAGAGAATATTAGCTGTGTAAACCTTTACTAAGTTATAGTTCAAAATGTTCTTAGGCATAATATCAAGTTATATCAATATTGTTCTGTTTCATTAGGGAAGAAGCTGTTCTTCACATCAGATACATATCTGCTGATAGCATCAGTCATCACAGTGTGAAGATCTGCATATCTACGCAAGAAACGAGGGCGAAATCCGTTGTTCATTCCTAACATATCTTGCACAACAAGCACTTGACCATCGACAGCACTACCTGCACCTATACCTATAACGGGGATTGTCAGCTCCGAAGCAACACGTTTTGCCAAAGCTGCTGGTATTTTTTCAAGAACTATTGCAAAGCAACCTGCCTCTTCAAGCAACTTAGCATCGCGCACAAGTTTTTCTGCCTCTGCCTCTTCTTTGGCTCTAACTGCATACGTACCATACTTATTTATTGACTGTGGCATAAGTCCAAGATGTCCCATTACAGGTATTCCTGCACTCAAAATACGTTTAACCGAGTCGATAACCTCTTCTCCACCTTCAAGTTTCAAAGCATCGGCGTGGCTCTCTTTCATTATTCTTATGGCTGACGCCAAACCTTCCATTTCGTTTCCTTGATATGAACCGAACGGCATATCTACCACTACCATTGCTCTTTTCACACCTCTAACGACCGACTTAGCGTGGTAAATCATCTGGTCAAGTGTTATCGGTAGCGTTGTTACATTACCTGCCATAACATTAGATGCTGAATCTCCAACAAGTATAACGTCTATACCTGCCGAATCAACTATCTGTGCCATTGTATAGTCGTATGATGTAAGCATAGAGATTTTTTCTCCTCTGTCTTTCATCTCTACAAGTCTGTGTGTAGTAACCTTACGTGCGTCGTCTGAAATATATCCTGCCATAATCTTAAAAACTTTCTTACCTATGTTGTTAATCTATTTATATAAAACACTAATAATAGCGCAATTACACCTTATTGTGTGTACTATTTGGGTGCAAAGTTAGTAACATTTGCTACATAAAAAACAAGCCAACAGAAATAATTGCTAACTTTGCCTCTTCGTAAACCATATACAGTTGAGTTGCAAACTATATATAAATTAGAAATAAACTATATATAATCTATTTGCAAACTATAAATGGTTTCTAGCAACACGATATAACAGACTAATAATGAACAACAACGAAGTACACGCATTAGAGAGAGAGAGCATTGGCAAACTCCTTCTCAATTATTCTCTGCCTGCCATTATTGGCATGAGTGTTACTTCTTTATACAACATCATAGACAGCATATTTATAGGTCACGGTGTAGGTAGCCTTGCCATTTCTGCATTAGCTGTTTGCTTCCCAATGATGAACTTGATAATAGCGTTCTGTATGCTTGTGGGTGCTGGAGGAGGTACGATAGCGTCGATAAGATTAGGACAAAAGAACCATAGAGATGCTACAATAGTTCTGTCGCATACACTAACTCTTAGCATTATATTATCGGTTACATTTTCCGCAATATCATTACTATTCTTAGAAGATATACTCTACCTTTTCGGAGCAAGTAAAGACACCTTGCCATACGCAACGGAGTTTATGCAAGTGATACTTATAGG
>JAUMWZ010000219.1 GCA_030529405.1 Bacteroides sp.
TCCATTGTAAGCTCTAGATATATCATTAACGAAAACAGGGATATCAATAAGGTTAGGGATAACTGCAATATCTCCTTTATATCCAAAGTCCCTAACATGATTCATTTCCTCCTCACAGGTTACATGAATACAACTAGCCTTACTTATGTCTTTATTAAAAAACAATTTAAGTAGAGGATACTTCTTCCAATATGATCTTCTAAGTGCATTAGGATATAACATACCATGAGGAGTTATTATACATGGTTTGTTTTTTTTTCTTGCAACAGCACAAGTTATATGGTTACAATACATCCATAACCCATTGGTATGATATATATCATAATTAGATTTCTCTAAGAAGTTATATAAATTACTAGAGTAACCATAAGGAGTTATTGAATCATTTTCTAACACTTTAATCCACTCCTCACCATTCCCCATAATCCTATTACCTTGTTCTGATTGCAAAGTTAATATATCTATATCTAGATTTTCTCTATTCAAAGATGAAAGAAGGTTATAAGTGCAGGTGGAAGTTCCACCAGACTTTTCTCCAAAGTCTTGTATGGTGTGAAGTATTTTCATTTATAAAGACTCTAATTGTTTATAAGACTTACCTATAAATCTTCTATCTACTATTCTTGAAAATACTGATTTATTAAATACTTTCATAAATCGCCATATCTGATAGTACATATTATTTATTGGATAAAGATTTGATATTATATTATTCTCTTTTTCCTTTTGTTTCCAAGAAGGATGATTTTTATTAGATAGAGTAGAGTTCATAAAGTTATGTCCAGAAGTTTTACCTTCTTCATGTATTCTAAATCCCCAGCAATATCTATCAATTCTAACGAAAAAAATATCTAAGGATAAATATCTATGCCATAACTCTGTATCCATAGCATAGTGAAAATCCTCCCTCAAAAAACCTATTTCTTCAAGTTTAGATTTACGCATAAAAGCACTAGGACCACCATTTGAAAAGATATTACGTCTATTCCAAAACTTTGACTCACATTCTATCTTGCCAACTCTTACAATCATACTATCCTTGTCAATCCAAACACAGTTACCTAAGAACCAATCTGTGTTTGGATGTTTTTTTATATAATCATCAACTGTACTAAGAGTTCCATCTATAAAAACATCATCTGAGTTCAACCAAGTAACAAAATCTCCCGTCGCTATTTTGAAGCCTTCATTTATAGCATAACTCTGTCCATTATCCTTTCTGCTTTGCCAGTAATATATGTACTTCTCATATTTCTTAATGATATCAACACTTTGATCAGTAGATCCGCCATCCATTACAATAATTTCCACATTATCATAATTTTGAGAAACAATAGACTGTATCGTTTCTTCTAAGAATATCCCTTGGTTATATGATGGTATTACTATTGAGATTTTTGTGTTTTTCTTCATCCTTAGCTTTATTTATTAGTATTGTTATTATTATTATATAAAATAGAAAACCTATTCTGTCAGAAAAAGGAGAAAACATTATGTTCCACAGCATATTAGTTGAAAAGAACAAGGTTAAGGCTATCATTTTGGGATCATAAGCAATATATTTATACAGAAATACAAATATAGTGTATATAACATATAACCAAAATAAAGCTCCTAATATTCCAGAAAAGACCCAAGCTCCCAAAATATAAGAGTGACTAGGTAAAACATCTGTTGCCACATAATCATCTGTATCATAATTAAGCATATAACTTTTCAAGTAAAAAGAGCCACTTTTATCGGTACTATAGCTTCCATGCCCTGAAAAAGGCTTCTCACTTATAGCTAATATAGCTTGTATGAAATCAATTCTTCCAGAAGATAATCCCTGGTCTGAGTTTTTTTGAGTTATATATTTATTGTAAGCATAATCTCCTAATATTCCATTATAAGCTAGAAATTCATAAGTTTTTTTTATCACAACAAAGCTAAATAGCAAGGATACTAACAGTAATAAAAACCTAGATTTCATTTTCCTTGATAATTCGTATTTATTCAGTTCATTTACATTACCCATAAACAATAACACGGTTACTGATATACCCATAGTTA
>JAUMWZ010000220.1 GCA_030529405.1 Bacteroides sp.
ATGTGGCTATGACTGTGCCGATAATATATTCGGTGGCACACAAGTATCCTCATCATGAGTTTTATGTACTAACCAGAAAGGGGTGGAACACTATGTTTGGCGACGTGCCGCATAATGTGAAGTTCATAGAAGCTGACCTAAAAAACAAGCACAAAGGTTTTAAGGGGCTAAACAAGCTGTGTCAGGAACTGAAGAGTGAAGGTTTTGACTTTGTAGCCGACTTGCACGACGTGTTAAGAAGCAAATATATTAGGCTCAGACTATGGTTGGCTGGTTGCAAAACTGCACATATCGACAAGGGCAGAAAAGGAAAGAAACAGCTCACAAGGCAGAACAACAAGGTTTTTAAGCAACAAAAGACTTCGTTTGAAAGATACAAAGAAGTTTTTGAAAGACTTGGATTCTCGGCAGAAAGCAGTTTTACATCAATCTTCTCACAAAGCAGGGCTAAGGTGGAAGAGCTCAACAGTCGTTGGGGAGAGAAAGGAACAGAAAAGTGGATAGGAATAGCTGCTTTTGCCAAACACAAAGGAAAGATTTATCCGCAAGAGAAGATGGAAGAAGTGATAAGCAAGCTGTCTGAACTTGAGGGGGTAAAAATATTCTTCTTCGGAGGAGGTAAGGCAGAAGAAGAAACGACAAAGGCTTGGGAGAGTAAATATAAACACACAACTTCTGTAGTGGGCAAAGTTGATATGATGAGCGAACTTGCTCTCATCTCAAATCTAGATGTGATGATAAGTATGGACTCTGCCAATATGCATTTGGCATCGCTTGTTGCAACTCCCGTTGTTTCTATATGGGGAGCCACACACACCTTCGCTGGCTTCTTAGGGTGGGGTCAAACAAAAGACAGATGTATAGAGGTAGACCTCAGTTGCAGACCATGTTCGGTGTTTGGCGATAAAGACTGCTACAGAGGCGATTATGCGTGCATGAACAAAATCACTACAGTTGAGATATTAAGTAAGGTTAGTCAAGTTGCAAACCAAGAAGAAACTAAAAGTTAAGTAAGTATGAATAAGATTGCATATAAATTCTTTTTCATTCTATGGTATGCTTTCTCGCTCTTGCCACTGCCTATATTATATCTCGTAGCAGACATTATATACTATCCTACCTATTATTTAGTGAGGTACAGACGAAAGGTTGTAAGACAGAATCTTACTACATCTTTCCCCAAGAAAGACCTCAAAGAGATAGTAAGAATAGAAAAAAGGTTTTACAAATACCTGTGCGACAATTTGGTAGAAACAATCAAACTAATGTCTATCAGTAAAGCAGAGATTCGCAAAAGAATGGTATTTGAAAATGCAGATATAATAAACGAACATTTCAACAACGGCAAATCGTGTGCAATGTGTTTAGGACACTATGCCAACTGGGAGTGGCTTAGCTCGATAGCACTATGGACAAACGACAAAGGAGTATGTTCACAGATATATCACCCATTAGAAAACAGCGTGTCAGACGCTCTGTTTCTGAAAATGAGAGAACGTTTCGGCTCGGTCTGTGTAACTATGGACGACACATACAGAACTATCCTTTCGTGGAAAAGAGATAGAGTGCCACACTCAGTAGGATATATATCAGACCAAACACCAAGCTACAACATACACTATTGGACAGACTTTCTGAACCACGACACACCAGTATATACGGGTGCAGAAAAGATAAGTCGAGTGACAGACGCATCAGTTTATTATGTAGACGTTAAGAGAGTTAAACGAGGATATTATACAGCAAGATTTATAGAGATAACAACCGACATAAAGAAAGAGCCAATATTCAGTGTAACAGAAAGATACTTTAGGTTGCTAGAAAGCTCAATTAAAGAAACACCACACCTGTGGTTGTGGACACACAATAGATGGAAAAGAACAAGAGAAGTGTTCAACTCAATACACAGCGAAGAAGAGAGAGCAAGGCTACTGAGCAGACTCTAACTTTAGGCAATAAATATGTAACAAAGTAACAGACAACAATATAAACAACTAAAAGTTTGACTTTATGATTTATGTAAAGG
>JAUMWZ010000221.1 GCA_030529405.1 Bacteroides sp.
GGAAAGCTAAGGTAGAGAAAAAACCAGCTAAGAGCAGAGCGAAGAAAGAGGCAGAACACAAAGAAGAAGTATAATATCACTCAGATTTGCAAACCATATACACTTTAGATTTAGACTATATATAGATTAAAATCAAACCATATATAGCTGACTCCTAAACTGTATATCGTTTGTAACTGTTTAGTAGTATATAAGCTATTTACATAGAAAAAGAGTTCTCAGAACAAGCTATTAAGGCTAGTTCTGAGAACTCTTTTTATTTATATAATTATATGATACTAATTAGTCAAAAACTATACACCAATCATCTAACAGTAAAGTATTTATTAACCGTAAGCAATACTCTCACACGCTACCGATAATATACTTACTCGCTGAATACAATATAATTACATAAGTCCGATAATACATCTACCTGCTAACTATAATATATTCTGTCCTCCTAAACAGTTATCTCTCCTGCAATAGATACATTCATCATCTCCCTCACTTTCTCAGGAGAATACCTCTGACCGCATAAGAACATAAGTTTAGTTACAGCAGACTCTGTGGTGCTATCATAACCACTCACAATACCTGCACTCATCAGTTGGTATCCAGTTTCATATCTTTCCATTTCAACAATACCTGCCCTACACTGAGTTATATTAACTATTACAAGCCCTTTTCTGCTTGCTTCAGACAGTCTGTTTATTAACCATTCCTTTCGTGGAGCATTACCTGAGCCAAAAGTCTCAAGAACCACCGCCTTAAGATTGTCTATATTCAAAATAGACTCTACAACGCTTTCTTGTATTCCAGGGAACAATTTCAAGACAACCACGTTAGGGTCAAGGTTATAGTGAGGTGTTAGCCCTGTACTTAATATATTGTTACGTCTTATTCTGTTATAATCGTACTTTATATGTATACCTGCTTCCGCCAAAACTGGATAGTTTGGAGATGCAAAAGCATTGAATTGCTCTGCGCTTAGTTTAGTAGTTCGGTTTCCCCTAAGCAGATTGTTCTCGAAGAATACGCACACCTCTGGCACAAGTGGGTTTCCATCGCTATCTGTCGATGCAGCAATTTCAATACTTGTAAGCAGATTTTCCTTACCGTCCGTACGCAACACACCTATTGGAAGTTGAGAGCCTGTAAGAACAATAGGCTTACTCAATCCCTCAAGCATAAAGCTAAGTGCCGATGCAGTATAAGCCATAGTATCTGTTCCGTGCAGAATAACAAAGCCAGTATACTTGTCATAGTTGCTTGATATTACTTCTGCTATGTCTTTCCAGTTGTTAGGCTCCATGTCGGAAGAGTCTATCACGGGGTCAAACTGATATGTGTCAATAGGAAAATGAAACATATTAAGTTCTGGCACATGATTCTTCAGGTGCTCAAAGTTAAAGCTCTCTAAAGCACCTGTTGCAGGGTTCTCTATCATACCGATAGTTCCTCCCGTATAAATTAACAAAATGGAAGTTTCTAACTTTCTGTACATATCATCTGACATATATATTATTTGCAAATATACCTATAATAAAACAATCGACAAACAAAATGTCAATAGATTTATATCCTATTAGAAAATCAAAGCTACAAGGCTTAAACAGCAACTGTAGAATTAGATAAAAACCAAAAATGTATGCATTTAGAGTGATAAAACAAGATATGATGGAGATTATATCATAAAGAAACTGTTTGTAGGATATCTATGGTCAAGATGTAAGATATATATGGTTTATTTAGAAATGATATATAGTTTGCTTCCAAATTATATAGGGTTTATAAGTGAGTTATATACAGCTGATTTCTCAGTTATATATAAATAAGAAGATTCCTTTTCTTATATTTTTCCATCGTCTTGCTTGTTCTTATTTTCAAAACTTCTTTCTATCTCCTTTTGTCTTATATGTTCTCCTTTTCAGAACTTCTCTTCTCTCCTTTTGTCTTATATGTTCTCCTTTTCAAAACTTCTCTTCCTCTCCTTTTGTCGATACAAAAGGAGCAAAAAATCCCGCTTAGTTTGTTTTCCTAC
>JAUMWZ010000222.1 GCA_030529405.1 Bacteroides sp.
GTTGTTATGGACTTCACAGGTCAGAGTTGTGGAGCTTGCGGATATGAATTACTATACAACATATCTTCATTTGAAAGCGACCAAAAGTTCTCAAACAACGTCTATTTTGTATCTATACACGGAAGTTATGGTAGTTCAAGAGTTTTATACAATCAACATGCAGGAAGTTATTCAAACTACAAGAAGAACAGATTCTTGCCTTATATATCTTTCAACAATATAAAAGACAACAAAGTTATAGATAGCTATTACTTAGAAGAAGAAATCAATGCAAAACGTGTTCTAAAAACAGATATAAAAGCTACATTAACTGCTGACAACTCTTTAGATATAACTGTTGTTGCAAAGAAAGTTAAGAATGGAGGAAGGTTAAAGGCTAAAAAAGTGAATGTGTTATTATGGGTGCTTGAAAATGACATTGAAACATACCAATATGTACATAGTTATAAAACAATAAAACATAAACATGTGCTAAGAGGGTACTTAAATGAGATGTGGGGACAACAATATAATCTGGGAGATAAATATACGTTCAAGGGGAAAATGATAAACACGGTAAAAGACCCTAAGAACTGCGAGATATTAGCTATTATAGTTGATGCAAACACGAAAGAGTTTATTGATGCGGAGAAGGTAAAGCTATAAGGGTTAATATCTAAATGTTATAGTAGAAGAATAAGAAAAACACAAACCTTTTAATACTAATACTAACAATTAAAAAAGTACTATTATGAAAACATTTATGAAATCATTAGCTATTGCTTGTTTAGCAATTACGGGTTCTTTTATAACTACATCATGCGATGAAGAAGATAAACCGACCCCACCTATTATTGAAGAGCCAGAAGTTGTAGTAACAGACTTCCAGCCAAACATTGTTGTTATGAACTTTACAGGTCAATTATGTGCAGCTTGTGGATATAAGCAGAAGAACATAATACCTGTTATCAAGGCTGATGCAAACCTTTCTAAACATATATTGTTTGCATCAATTCACGGAAATGAGAGATATTCTGAGTTGCTTTTTAATGAGCAAGCAAAGGAATACTTAATAGCAAAAAAAGTCAATTCTTTCCCTCACATTCTCTTTAATAACACAGGAGAGGTCAAGAGGCTTTTGGACGACGAAATAAGCGAAGCAATGAAAGCTCGAAGAGCTATAAAGACAGAAGTAAAGGCTAAGTATAATGAGGCAGACAAGTCTATTGAGGTTACTGTCAAAGCTAAGAAGATTAAAGACGGTGGTGAAATAAAGGCTAAGAAGTTCCGTGTATTGATTTGGGTACTTGAAAATGGAATAGTCGGCAACCAAGAATTTATAGGAAAAGAACACGTTCATAACAGTATATTCAGAGGTTATGTAGGAAATAACATTTGGGGACAACCATACGAGCTTATAAAAGAATATAAATATAAGGGAAGTATGCCTAAAACTGTGTCTAAACCAAGTAATTGTGAAGTTCTAGCAATTATTCTTGACGACGACACAAAAGAGTTTATTGACGCAGAGAGAGCGCTATTAAAGTAAAATAAGTTATAAGTTAAGCCACGCACAATTATCAGTTCTCTCTGAAAGCTAATAATAACGTATAGCAAACTAAAAGACTTATGTACTTATATATTCATAAATAGAAATAAGAAACACATACCTTTTAGGGTATGAGTTAGATTTAATAGATACATACGTACAACAAAACACGACGTGAATAACAATCACGTTTGTTGTGCGTATGTATTTTTTGTTTGCAAGCAAAACTCCATTATTACAACATTGATACTTCGAACAGAAACACACAAATCTCCCCTGCCAGAATGGGTATTATACCTACATTTACAAAGTATATACAAATAAGAAGAAACCTCTCTCATGATTTTAGCAGATTATATTACCTACTACCATCTACTGTTGTTATTCTTGATATTATTTATTGTTTTCTTTTCTTTTTGTCTTATACGTTCTTCTTTTCATAACTGAAAAGAAGAACCAAGAAAAGGTTTCGCCTGTGTGTC
>JAUMWZ010000223.1 GCA_030529405.1 Bacteroides sp.
AACCGATGTCATATTAGTAGTGTTTTTAGCTTACACTATTGTATATATGAATACTCGAGCCTTGTGCAGCAGGTATGAAATTCAAGCCCCACCAGCATATTTGTAGCAGAACAAAAGCAACAATCAGGAGCGAAAGAGCTATTCTCTCCTTCCTCGGACTACCTAATCGGAAGTGAATGTATATCAAATAAGCAAACCACGTAATAGCAGCCCAAGTTTCTTTGGGGTCCCATGACCAGTAATGTCCCCATGCTTCTTTTGCCCAAATAGCACCAATAAGCATTCCGAAACTAAGAAACGAAAGACCAACATAAGCCATATTGTCCGTCAATTCCATTTCCTTAGCCTCTATTGCCTTTTTCTTGAAGAACAAAAGGTATGCAGACATTACAGCTGCAGCACCTAACATTGCGTAGGAAAACATATAGCTAATGACATGAGGCGCAAACCACACACTCTGCAAAGCAGGCATAAGTGTTTTGTTGTGTATCTCGGGTTTGAAAATGTTTATACATATAAATACAAACGAAAGAATGGTGCTGAAAAGCAAAATCCATCTGTAACGCCACCTACTGTAAGTAATAATTCCAGCAATAGGAAGGAAGAACGAATACCAAAGTCTTGTTTCGCCCATGGTGCGCATAGGTGGTCTTTCTAACGAAATCCACATACCCAAAATGAAAGAAAAGAATACCAAGATGCCCAGCAAAGTAAATGTGTAGACCAAAACATTGCGCTTTTCGCGCCAAGCATAGTATCCTCCTATTGCCCACAATATAGTAGATAGGACAGAAAAATATATAAAGTAATCCCAAGTCATTGTCTTATTCCTCCTTATTCTTACGTTGTGCATTTATAAACATAGCAAAGGTGCCAAGCAACATCATTATAACACCGACATAGACAACGGGCAGCCAAGGGTCGCGCACTAGTTCAAACACACTCACTTCGCTCCATTTTCCTTTGCTTTCATCATAACTTAGTTGGTAAATCTTCCACCCCGAAACCTTCACTGGTTTATTAACTTCGATGTTAGCCTCTATCTTCTGCTTATCTTTTGTATATATCAACACGTCTGACGAATATTTCTTATGGTCGCGTTCAGGCATAACCAAGCTGGTGAGTGAGTCTAGTTTCATCGGTTTATAAGGGAAAGCGAAACTGCCACAACTTACCCAGCCTTCTACCCTATCGTTAGTTTTCACATTGGTAGCCTCTACATAGGCTGCAAATGTTGCACCAATTGAATGAAACTCTAAGAACTTCACCGTGTCTTTTGTTACCATTGAGGCTGCCATTGGTATAGACTGTTTAACCTGAATATTCCAGTCTAACAACCTACCCTTAGTTAGGCTGTCTTCCAAAGAAAGCTGAGCTGGCATATCAGCAGGTAATGTTCTACCCGTAGAGTTATCTATAATCATCAGTTTAGGTGGATATTCTTCAATCTCGAAATGGTTTAGTTCTATCGCCAATGGTAGTTCTATCAAGTTGTGATGCTCATCTTCTGCCCTCCACTCTGGACTACCTATCTTGCAAGTCATCTTTAATCGTTGCATATCTGCACTACCAAGAACACCGGCAGTAAGAGCTATTATCAAACCAACGTGATTGAGAAAAAAAGACAACTGATGCCATTTGCGGGGCAAACCAACTCTGAATGTAGCCAAAATCAGTGATGTTAGCATCCAAGTGTATAACAACAAGAAAGTCCAAGATGCTATCATCTGCGAAAAGCCAAAAGGCTCGGCAACCAAGACATGAGAAGGTACCTGCAAATTTAACCCCATAATGATGGTAGCCAAACATACCCATATAAGAGAACTAACAGCAGAGTGGTAGGTGCTTAAATAGCGTACAAAATAAAGCTTATTTCTAAGCAGATGCAAACCATATATAGCTGAGAAGTAAACTATACTTACTATAAGATTAAATGGATAAGAAATTAAATCCCAACTAACCTTACCTAACAAAAGCTGCAAAAACAGTCCCGTA
>JAUMWZ010000224.1 GCA_030529405.1 Bacteroides sp.
TATAGCTGACTTGCAAACTGTATATGGTTTATTTGTCAGTTATATATAGTCAAAATATTGACCATATATACATAAATTTTGACTACTTTTGCCTAAGTACAAAAATGAGTAGATGCTTATGAAAGACAGACTATTGAAAGAAATTGAACAAGGAACAAAAGCGGCACTGCAAAAGAAGAAAATAATAGCAAGACATATATACAAAGGAAGTGCAACAATACCGGATTTGTGCAGAGAAATGAATCTTAGCATACCGACCATAAATAAGTTTATCACAGAAATGAAAGAAGATGGATACATAAAAGAGTGTGGTAAGCTGGAAACTGGTAGTGGTAGGCAACCAATTCTTTACGGACTAAATCCTGACTCTAGTTTCTTTATAGGAGTGGCTATAAGACATAATAGCGTGAGCATAGGGCTTACAAACTTCAACGGAGAGATTATTGACAATAAAATGAATATCCCATACTCTTATGTGAATACTCCAGAAGCACTGACTGAACTATGCAATATTATAAAGAAGTTTATAAACCACTTGGAAATAGATAAAAACAAGATAGCAAGTATAAACATCAACCTTTCTGGAAGAATTAACCCTGTGACAGGGTATAGCTATTCAAGATTTAATTTCAGTGAGGCTCCGCTGGCAGACACACTCACAGAGATGTTAGGATATAAAACAAGTATAGATAATGATACTAGAGCTATGGCGTATGCTGAGTATCTGAAAGGAGTGGTTAATGGAGAAAAGAACATCATTTTTGTTAATGCAGGCTGGGGAGTTGGTATAGGAATTATCATCAACGGAAAGATATATAGCGGCAAATCTGGCTTCTCTGGAGAATTTGGTCATAATTGTGTCTTCGATAATGAAATAATGTGTCACTGCGGAAAGAAGGGCTGTTTGGAAACAGAGGCTTCTGGTGAGGCAATGAAACGAATAATAATAGAGAGGGTAACTAAGGGAGAGTCATCTATCTTGTCAGATACAATCAAGAAGAAAGATAAGGATATTTCTATTGACGATATTATAGATGCAATAGGTAAAGAAGACCCACTTTGCATAGAAGTGATAGAAGAAGTAGGAGAAAAATTAGGTAAGCAGATAGCGGGAATAATAAACATCTTCAACCCAGAAATGGTAATAATAGGTGGTTCTCTTTCTGAAACAGAAGAATACTTGACATTACCTATAAAGACAGCTGTAAGGAAATACTCTCTGAACTTAGTAAACAAAGACACTAAAATAGTAAACTCTAAGCTCAAAGATAAGGCGGGTATAATAGGTTCTTGTCTATTGGCTAGAAGTAATATGTTTGAACTTTAGCGTGACACGAACATCTGTTTTCTGATGAAAGATATAAGAAAAAGTAAGAAAAAGTATTGGCTCATTGGCTTGTCTGTATTTGCTCTAGCTGTTGTTGGTGTATTGCTTGGTGGATACTTATTTGTGTTGAGTCCTAAATTCAATACAACCAACTTGCAATATATATACATTTTCCCTGAAGACAATATACAGTCTGTATCCAAACAAATATATAGTAAGGGAGGAAATAAAGCTAGGAGAGTTTTCAAAATATTAAACTGGTTCTACCAAGTAGAGAATAAGTTTAGCGGAAACTCTGTTGCTGATACAGACAAACTTAATATAAGGGTGGGCAGATATGCAGTGAAACCTAACGAAAAGGTTATTGATGTGTATCGCAAGATAAAGAACGGAGCGCAGTCGCCTATGTATCTCACTATTCCAAGCACAAGAGATATGGGAAGGTTATCAAAGAGCATCGCCAAGCAAGTTATGATTAAGGAGGCAGAAATATCTG
Source organism: Bacteroides sp. (assembly GCA_030529405.1). Classification (GTDB taxonomy): domain Bacteria; phylum Bacteroidota; class Bacteroidia; order Bacteroidales; family Bacteroidaceae; genus JAUMWZ01. The sequence goes on from JAUMWZ010000224.1 coordinate 1,824, forward strand.
ATGCAATAAGTCAGTACATATATAAAAATAGCAACGACACTGTAGCTTTCAATCCGCTTGCTTTCTTCATTCCAGATACATACGAAGTATATTGGAACATCAGTGGTGAGCAGCTTATGGAACGAATGCAAAAAGAGTATGACAAGTTTTGGAATACAGA
>JAUMWZ010000012.1:0-1434 GCA_030529405.1 Bacteroides sp.
TATGGGCTGATGCCGAACTGACAACTATTCCTGATTTAGACTAATAATATCATCACAGAACGACATTTTGACAATGGAGACGAAAAATAAAAACAACATACCAAATTTTAAGCTCAGCTGGATATACCCAACTATTATATTCATACTGTCAGCTTTATTTATTGCATCGTTTTTCGATAGCAATCAAGAGAAAGACATAGACTATACAACATTCAAGAAGTATGTAACAAAGGGATATGTGACTAAAATATACTGCTACGATGATAATAGACTTGAAGCATTTATTAAGAAAGAGGCGGTAGATAGTGTCTTTACAGACAAAAAACAAATTAAGTCAGTAGAAGACTTCGTTATAAAAACAAACATACCTTCTACTACCAGCTTTGAAGATTTCATTAAAGAAGCAGAAAGCAAGGGAGAGTTTGTCGGAACAACAGAATATAAACAGACCAAAGGATACTTTCAGGTGTTCTTCTTCCAAATACTATTTCCTATAATATTGTTCTTAGGAATTTGGATGTTTATATCTCGCAGAATGATGGGAGGTGGAGGAAACGCATCTTCGGGCATATTCTCTGTTGGTAAATCTAAAGCACAGTTGTTCGACAAAGGCACAAAAAACAAGGTTACATTCAAAGATGTAGCAGGTCTTGAAGGTGCTAAACAAGAGATTGAAGAAATAGTAGAATTCTTGAAATCTCCAGAGAAATACACCGAACTTGGTGGTAAAATTCCAAAAGGAGCATTACTTGTTGGCCCTCCAGGAACAGGAAAAACATTGCTGGCTAAAGCTGTTGCAGGCGAAGCTGATGTACCGTTTTTCTCTTTATCGGGTTCAGATTTCGTAGAAATGTTTGTTGGTGTGGGTGCATCTAGAGTTAGAGATTTGTTCAAACAAGCTAAAGAAAAGTCGCCGTGTATAGTTTTCATAGACGAGATTGATGCAGTTGGTAGAGCTAGAGGACGTAATAATGCCATGGGAGGTAATGACGAAAGAGAGAACACTCTTAATCAACTTCTAACTGAAATGGACGGATTTAGCACCAATTCAGGTATAATCTTATTGGCAGCAACAAATAGAGTAGATGTTCTTGATAAAGCATTGCTAAGAGCAGGTCGCTTTGACAGACAGATACATGTAGACCTTCCAGACCTAAACGAAAGAAAGGCTGTGTTTGGAGTCCACTTACGTCCAATAAAGATTGATGATACTGTAGATGTAGACCTACTTGCAAAACAAACGGCAGGCTTCTCTGGTGCCGACATAGCAAACGTTTGTAACGAGGCTGCACTTATTGCTGCAAGACACAGAAAAGACTTTGTTGGCAAGCAAGACTTCTTAGATGCTGTGGACAGAATAGTTGGCGGACTTGAAAAGAAAAACAAGATAACAACAGAGAAAGAAAGACATACTATTGCAGTACACGAGTCTGG
>JAUMWZ010000012.1:1534-18744 GCA_030529405.1 Bacteroides sp.
AAGCAAGCATACGCAATGGTTGCATATCTTGGAATGAGTGATGAGATACCTAACATATGCTATTATGGCAATGAGGAATATTCTTTTAATAAGCCATACAGCGAAAAAACTGCCGAACAGATTGACGTTGAAGTTAGAAAACTTATTGCCGAACAATACGAAAGAGCCAAAAGAATACTATCTGAACACAAAGAAGGACACGCTCAGATGGTAGAACTTCTTATGGATAAGGAGATGATACTTACTGACGATGTTGAACGTATTCTTGGCAAACGCAAATGGCTATCAAGGTCGGAAGAACTTATTCTTGCAACAGAAAAGAGCAACAAAGAAAAAGAATCTAAGCAATCTGAGAGTTCGCAAGAAACAGATAACACCGAGAAACCAAAAGTAGAAACCGAAACAGAAAACGGTTTATAAGCTGTAAGACATCTAATTCTAATTGGGTTCTAATTTGTATTTACTTTACATATAGACTATATATAACTGAGTTACAAACTATATATAATCAATTTACAGATTAAGTATAAATTAGAACTCGACCATTACCAATATAAAAACACAAACTAGAAGTGAGCAAGAGTAATTTAATACAGAGAAGCATCACAGGAGCGATATTTGTTGTCGTGCTTGTAGGTGCAATACTATTGTCAGAGATAAGTTTCACATTGTTGTTTACACTAATTTCTGCTATGGCAGTTATGGAGTTTACCAAGTTAATGAACACAACACAAGGTACGTCAGTAAAGGTGGCAATGACATCTTTATCTGCTGCATACCTAAGTGTAGCATTTGCGGCTTACTGCTATAATGCAGTAGATTCAAAGGTGTTCATTCCTTATTTGTTCTTACTGTTAAACATCTTGATCAGTGAGCTTTACAGAAAGAAAGATACTCCTATATTAAACTGGGCATACGCTATGTTCGGACAATTATATATAGCACTTCCGTTTGCTTTGCTTTCTGTTCTTGCCTTTAGTGACAATGGTGTTAGCGTGGTATATAATCCAATATTGCCACTATCTGTTTTTGTTTTCATCTGGATAAACGATACCGGAGCTTACTGTGTAGGTAGTTTGATAGGAAAACACAGACTGTTTGAGCGCATATCTCCTAAGAAATCATGGGAAGGTTCAATAGGCGGTGCTGTGTTTGCAATAATAGCTGCCGTGGTGTTCTCGCAGTTTTACAGTTTCCTTTCAGTATTAGAATGGATTGGATTAGCTATTACTATTGTGGTATTTGCAACTTGGGGCGACCTTACAGAATCATTGCTTAAACGACAATTAAACATCAAAGATTCGGGAAATATTCTACCAGGACACGGAGGATTACTTGATAGATTTGACAGTGCGTTAATGGCTATACCTGCTACAGTGATATATTTGATGTTAATAAAGATGATTTAGCAGACAGGCAAACTACAAATGATATAATAGGGAAGGGGTGTTGCGCTTTAATACAGTAAGCTCAACATCCTTTCCTATTATTATTCCCTTCTCTTCTAAAGCTATTCGAGTTGTTTGTAATGCTTTTTCAGGAGTGTTATTATCGTTACTCAAGTGGCAAAGCCATATATGCTTGATAGTTTCTTTATAGTTCTTTGCTAAGAAAAGAGCAGTGTCTTCGTTGCTCATATGACCTTTCTCGCCCGCCACTCTCTCTTTAAGTTGTTGCGAATATCTTCCGCTTTTGAGCATATCAGTGTCATAGTTCGACTCTAAGATGAGATAGTTTGCTTGCAGAATATTCACAGATGCCGTGTCGGTAATCTTGCCCAAGTCGGTAGCTATAACTATTGTCTTTCCGCAACAAGTAATGTTATATCCCACACAATCTGTACTGTCGTGTGGAACTTCAAAGGCTCTAATCACAAACGAACCAAGAATAAAGTTTTGGTTCTTCTCAATGTGTTTGACAGAGTTATACAGTTTACTACTAACGCAATAATTCTTATTTATTCCACTATGTATTTCTTTGGTGGTATATATTGGTATATTCAGTTCTTCTCCAAAATATCCAACACTTCTTATATGGTCAGCATGGTCGTGAGTGATAAGCACCGAACATATATTTTCTATATTCAGTCCGTTCTCCTTAAACCTTTTCTTAATTGTTCTGTATGATATTCCCGCATCAATAAGTATTCCAAACTCATCATACTCTATATAGTAACTGTTTCCACTGCTACCACTTGCCAAACATATAAACTTTATCATCAGTTGCTTTTCTTCTTCCTCTGCCTAAATTCTCTTTTTACTTCTTTTCTCTGTGTACTATTGTTCCGCTTGCTTGATTAGTTGGTAGCACCAACATCTCTGCTATCTGAATGTGTTGTGGTAGTGAAGTTGTCCAGAAAATAGTTTCTGCCACGTCTTCTCCAATCAACGGACGTATTCCTTCATATACTTTGTCTGCTTTTTCGCTATCTCCTCTAAAGCGTGTAACAGAGAAGTTTGTTTCCACAAGTCCAGGTTTTATGTTTGTCACTCTAAGTGGAGTGTCTACAAGTTCTATTCTCAACGCATCAGACAACGCCTTTACTGCCGACTTTGTTGCACAATATACGCTACCTCCATAGTATGCAGCATCGCCAGCAACAGAGCCTATATTTACTATATGTCCTCTACCTTGAGCCTTCATTGCAGGCACAATCAAGCGGGTCATAGCTAACAACGACTTTATGTTTGTATCTGTCACCACGTCCCATTCGTCTAAACAACCCTCAAATTCTCTATCAAGTCCGATAACAAGACCTGCATTGTTTATAAGAACATCTATCTCTTTCAGTTCGAAAGGGATATTGTTTATAGCCTCTTTCACTCTTTCGCGCGCTCTTATGTCAAACGCATCTGTATGTACTTTTATGCCGTGTTTGGCAGACAGTTCTTCTTTCATTTCTTGTAACTTAGCTTTGTTTCTTGCAAACAAAATAAGATTGTCGCCATTGGCTGCATATCTTCTAGCACAAGCCTCTCCTATACCAGAAGAAGCACCAGTAATAAGTATGTTTTTCTTCATAACCACTCAGATTTTTTAGTGTATGCAAAGTTACTATTTCTGCTAGACATACACCGACAACGGAAAGCCTTTGTTTCAAACAAATCAATATTATTCCGTTTGCAAACTATATATACTTGACTTGTAAACTATATACTGTTTGAAAATAGACTATATATAATTTAGATATCAGTTATATATTGTTTACAAAGGCACTAAACAGGCAATATATTCACGTTCAATTGTTCCTCATTACAAAAGATTTGAATACTTTTGCACGATAATTTATATATTGGGAATAAAGTGGCACGTAAGAAAAAGGAATTACCTATTATTGAGAATGTTACAATTACTGATGTAGCAGCAGAAGGAAAGTCAATAGTCAAGATAGATGACTTAGTTGTATTTGTTCCTTATGTTGTTCCAGGAGATGTTGTAGACTTAAAGATAAGACGCAAAAAGAATAAATATGCCGAGGCAGAAGCTATACACATACACAAATATTCTGACAAAAGAACGGAAGCCTTTTGCAGTCATTACGGAATTTGTGGAGGTTGTAAATGGCAAATATTGCCTTATGAGGAGCAAATAAAGTATAAGCAAAAGCAAGTAGAAGATAATCTCAGAAGAATAGGTAAGATTGAATTGCCTGAAACTTCTCCTATACTTGGTAGCGAAAAAACTACCTTCTATCGAAACAAACTTGAGTTTACATTCTCAAACAAACGATGGCTTACTGAGAAAGAGATAAAAGAAGATGTGAAATATGAGCAGATGAATGCCGTAGGTTTTCACATTCCTGGTGCTTTCGATAAAGTGCTTGCAATAGAAAAATGTTGGCTACAAGACGACATATCTAACAGAATAAGAAACTTTATAAGAGACTATGCATACAAACACGAATACTCTTTCTGCAACCTAAGAACACACGAAGGATTACTTCGTAACATCATAGTCCGCACATCAACTACCGGAGAACTTATGCTGATAGTTGTTTTCGGACAAAAAGACTTAGAAGGAGATGCAATAAAAGACTCTAACAAGAAGATAAAAAGCTTATTGGAGGCGATAAGTAATGAGTTTCCACAAATAACATCACTACTATACATCATCAACAATAAGTGTAACGACACGATAAACGACTTAGACATAAACGTATATAAAGGAAATGACCATATATACGAAAATATGGAAGGCTTGAAGTTTAAGATTGGAGCAAAATCATTCTATCAAACAAATTCGGAGCAAGCATATATATTGTATAAGGTAACAAGAGAGTTTTCTGGGCTAACGGGTGAAGAGCTTGTTTATGACCTATATACAGGTACGGGCACAATTGCAAACTTTGTAGCCAAAAAGGCAAAGAAGGTTATCGGCATAGAATACGTTCCTGAAGCAATAGAAGATGCTAAAGTCAATTCAGAGATAAACGGAATAGACAACACACTATTCTATGCTGGCGACATGAAAGATATACTAACAGAAGAATTTGTATCTACACATGGCAGACCAGATGTTATCATCACAGACCCACCACGTGCAGGAATGCACCAAGATGTGATAGATGTTATCTTGTTGGCAGAGCCTAAAAAGATTGTATATGTAAGTTGTAATCCAGCCACACAAGCAAGAGATTTGCAGCTGTTGGATATCAAATACAAAGTTGAGAAAGTACAACCAGTAGATATGTTCCCTCACACTCACCACGTAGAAAACGTCGTTTTACTGAGTAAGAGAGAAGAACCAAAATCGCTATAAACAACAAACAGATGACTAAAAGACCAAGAAGAACGCCAGCAGAAAAGGCACGTTCGCAATACACTAACTATTACGTAAAAGAAGATACAGACTTAATGAGTTTTTTGTGTGCTAAGATGCCAGATGCTAGCAGAACAAAAATCAAGTCACTTCTATCTAAACGGGTTGTATATGTAGATAGCGTAATAACTACACAATATAACTTTGAGCTGAAAGCAGGCTCTAAAGTGCAAATAAGCAAAGATAAAACTAAGAAAGAATTCTCTCACAAGATGATTAAGATTGTATATGAAGACGCATACATCATAGTCATAGAGAAGAAGGAAGGACTGCTTTCTGTGAACACTGACACTAAAAAAGAACAAACAGCATACAGCATTCTCAACGAATACGTTAAGAAGAGTGGGCGAGGACACAGAGTATTCATTGTCCACAGACTTGATAGAGATACGTCTGGACTTATGATGTTTGCAAAAGACGAGAAAACACAACGCACACTTAGAGATAACTGGAACAAGATTGTGAAGGATAGAAAATACGTGGCAGTTGTAGATGGTGAGATGGAGAAAGATAAAGACACTATCGTTAGTTGGCTTACAGACAGAACTACACATGTTACTTCTAGCCAGTATGATGATGGAGGGTCAAAGTCTGTGACACACTACAAAACCATTAAAAGAGCTAACGGCTATTCTCTTGTTGAACTAGACCTTGACACGGGCAGAAAGAACCAAATCAGAGTGCACCTAAGACAAATAGGACACCCAATAATAGGAGATGGCAGATATGGTGATGAAGAAAAAACGACAAACCCTATTAGACGTTTAGGACTACACGCTTTCAAATTGTGCTTCTATCACCCAGTTAGCGAGGAAATTATGGATTTTGAAACTCCTTATCCAATGGAGTTCAGAAAACTATTGTTTAAGAAGTAAATCTGAAGTAAATATAAATCAGAAATAAACTATATATCATTTGAAAACTGACTGTATATGGTCAATATTCAAATGATATACACTTTGCAAAGCATGTAAATAATGCTTTGTTTCTATGTTGTAAAAAATGATATACCCTAATAACTTTGAGCAAAAAATAGGTTTCTCACAGATTAGAGAGATACTGAAAACATACTGCCTTAGCAATCTTGGTAAAGAGCTTGTAGATGATATGTCTTTCTCTGACAAATACAACTGGATACACACTCAGCTAGTGCAGACAAAAGAGTTTGTGAAAATATTGCAAGAGGAAGAAAACTTCCCAAGTCAGTATTTTTTTGATATAAGAGAGCCGCTAAAGCGTATAAAAATAGAAGGTATGTATCTTGACGAACAAGAACTATTTGATTTAAGACGTTCGCTCGATACTATATTCTCTATCGTATCATTCTTCAACAACAAAAAAGACGATGACGGCAATTCTAACTATCCTAGTGTAATGTCTTTGGTAGAAGGAGTAATAACATTCCCCGACTTTGTAAAGAGAATAGACACAATAATAGACAAATACGGGAAGATAAAAGACGGTGCATCGCCAGAACTAAGCAGAATAAGAAGGGAATTGTTTGCTACAACAAGCGGAATATCAAGATCGCTAAACAGCATACTAAGAACAGCACAAAGCGAAGGATATGTAGACAAAGATGCCACTCCTACAATGAGAGATGGCAGACTAGTTATACCTATATCGCCAGCACTAAAGCGAAAAATTAAAGGTATCGTACACGATGAGTCTGCAAGTGGTAAGACTGTATTTATTGAGCCAGCTGAGGTTGTAGAGGCAAACAATAAGATTAGAGAGTTAGAGAGTGCAGAACGCAGAGAGATTATAAGAATACTTACCGAGTTTTCTGACAAAGTAAGACCTCATATTGAAGATATATTGTTGTCTTATAAGTTCTTGGCTCAGATTGACTTTATTAGGGCTAAGGCTTCGTTCTCAATAGAGTCTGATGCTTGTATGCCTTATCTTGAAAACATTCCAATGATAAATTGGAAGAAAGCAATACACGTTTTGCTTAAAAAATCACTAGACAAGAGTGGCAAAAAGGTTGTGCCTTTAGACATAGAGTTAAATAGTAAGCAACGAATACTTATCATCTCGGGTCCAAATGCAGGAGGAAAGTCAGTCTGTCTAAAGACAGTTGGATTGCTACAATATATGCTTCAGTGCGGAATACACATTCCTGTGGACGAAAACAGTACTTCGGGAGTATTCTCACACATATTCATCGACATCGGAGATGAGCAATCTATCGAAGACGACCTAAGTACATATTCATCACATCTCACTAATATGAAGGTGATGATTAAGCATTCTGACGACAAAAGTCTTATTCTTATAGATGAGTTTGGAGGAGGAACAGAACCACAAATAGGCGGTGCTATTGCCGAATCTGTTCTTAAACGTTTCAATGAGAAAAGAGCATTGGGAGTTATTACAACACACTATCAGAACCTGAAACACTTTGCTGAAGACAACGAAGGAGTAGTGAATGGAGCTATGTTATACGACAGACACATGATGCAAGCACTCTTTCAACTTCAAATCGGTAATCCAGGAAGTTCTTTTGCAATAGAGATTGCCCGCAAAATAGGTCTACCAGAAGAAGTAATATCTGATGCAACAGAGATTGTAGGGATAAACTATATCAACGCAGATAAGTATTTGCAAGATATAGTTAGAGATAAACGATATTGGGAGAATAAACGTCAGAGCATTAGACTAAAGGAAAAGAAGATGGAAGAAGTTATTGAAACTTATTCCAACGAAATAGAATCTCTGAAAAAACTAAAGAAAGAGGAGATTAAACAAGCTAAGGAACAAGCAAACAACATACTTAAAGAGGCAAATGCTAAGGTAGAAAACACAATTAGATTGATAAAAGAGGCACAGGCAGAAAAGGAGAAAACAAAGAAAGCACGTGCTGAATTATCACGTTTTAAGTCTGAAGTTATCGACTCTGATAATGATGATAGCGATATAAAAACACTTAGAAAAGGCTCTAAAAAAGATAAAAACAAGTTCGCAACAGATAATAAAAAGGTTGCAAACAGTATTATAAAGAAACCTACACCAATATCTGTGGGCGACCATGTAAAGATAAAAGGTCAAACAGCAGTAGGAGAGGTAACAGAGATTAAAGGCTCAAACGCAACCATATCATTCGGTTTCGTAAACACAAGAATAAAGATTGACAAGTTAGAGAGAACTAAACAACCAGCCGATAGCGGTATATCTAAGAAGTCGTCTTTTGTTACTTCGCAAACAACAGATAAAATATACGAGGCTAAACTGAACTTTAAGCAAGACATAGACGTTAGAGGTATGCGTGGCGATGAGGCTATACAAACAGTTACTTACTTCATTGACGACGCAATACTTGTAGGTATGAGCCGAGTGAGAATACTACACGGAACGGGCACGGGAGCCTTACGCAAGATGATAAGAGAGTATCTTTCTACTGTAAGCGGAGTAAAACACTTTGCTGATGAACATATAGACTTCGGCGGAGCAGGCATTACTGTAGTAGACTTGGAATAGCACTTAACAAAACAGATAAATATAACGACATAAAAAACTATAAATAAACCAATTACAAACCATATATAATCTACTTGTAAACAATATATAGTTGACCTTCAAATTATACACAGTTTACATCAAGACTATATATAATCTAAAAACAGAACAGTAAGAGATTAAGACTAATAAATACACTACTATGAAATCAATAAAGGAATTATATAGAATTGGCATAGGTCCTTCAAGCAGTCACACAATGGGACCACGCAACGCAGCAGAGAAGTTTCTGAGCAAGCACCAAGACATAAAGAAGTTTAGAGTAACATTATACGGAAGTTTGGCGGCAACAGGTAAAGGACACATGACAGATGTTGCTATCATAGACACATTAAGCAAATCGGCAGAGGTTGAAATCATTTGGCGACCAAAGGTGTTCTTATCTTTCCACCCAAATGGTATGAAGTTTGAGGCAATAGCAGACAACGGACTTGTTGTAGACACTTGGATTGTTTACAGTATAGGCGGAGGTGCCTTGGCAGAAGAAGGCGAAGCAAATTCAGATACTCCTCACGTTTATAGTATGGGTACTATGACAGAGATATTAGACTGGTGCAAAAAGAGCGGAAAGAATTATTGGGAATACGTTCAAGAATGCGAAGAAAGCGATATATGGGACTATCTTAGCGAGGTGTGGAAAACTATGCAAGAGGCTATACAAAGAGGACTTGAAACCGAAGGTGTACTACCCGGAGAGCTAAACCTAAGAAGAAAAGCATCGACATACTACATCAAGGCAACGGGTTTTAAGCAGACACTTCGTTCAAGAGGGTTGGTATTTGCTTATGCACTAGCCGTTAGTGAGGAAAACGCATCTGGAGGAAAGATAGTTACAGCACCTACATGTGGCTCGTGTGGTGTTATTCCTGCCGTTCTTTACCATCTACAAAAGAGCAGAGAGTTCAGCGATATGAGAATATTGAGAGCATTGGCAACAGCTGGTCTTGTAGGTAACATTGTGAAACATAACGCATCAATCTCAGGTGCAGAAGTAGGCTGTCAAGGCGAAGTTGGTGTTGCTTGTGCTATGGCATCAGCTGCATCTAATCAGTTATTCGGCGGAAGTCCCGCACAAATTGAATATGCTGCTGAAATGGGATTAGAACACCACTTGGGTATGACGTGCGACCCTGTGTGCGGACTTGTTCAGATTCCTTGTATAGAACGTAATGCGTATGCGGCAGCACGTGCTTTAGATGCGAACATATATTCAGCCTTTACAGACGGAACACATAGAGTTTCTTTCGATAAAGTGGTGCAAGTGATGAAGCAAACAGGTCATGACCTACCGTCGCTATATAAAGAAACCAGCGAAGGTGGATTGGCAAAAGACTATCAACAGATGTAGTAAATAAAGACGAAAGATATTCAGACTAAAACAAGCTGTATAAGATAGGTTGCCAATACAAATAATACTACTACGTCAAGATGTCTTCGTTTCAGTTAAAACGAAGTGAAAGAATCGAACAGAGATAGGCATTTAAGTTTTAATCCATCTACAATTAAGAAACAAACTGTATATAGTTGATTTTTAATTTATATATAGTCTAACTCTAAACAATATATTGTTTGAAAAGACAAAATCTATGTGTCTGAAAATAAGATAGAACAATCTGTTTAACATAGAGCCTCACATAATGAAAAAACAATCATTAGTGGGGCTTTTTCTCATACAATACAAAACAAAAGAGTATTTTTGCATAGCAACATGGCAAACCTTAAATATAAGAAAGTATGATAATCACTACCTTATTAGATACAGACCTTTATAAGTTCACAACATCATACGCATATATCAAACTGTTTCCACAAGCTGTTGGAATGTTTAGCTTTACAGATAGAAACAACGAAGATTATGACGATGAATTCATCTCACAACTGAATAAAGAAATAGACAGCCTATGCAGCGTGCAACTAACAGAAAGTGAGCTGGAATATATGTGTGCCAACTGCAGGTTTCTTCCTCGAGTGTACTGGGAATGGCTTTCGTCTTTCAAATTTGATAGAAGCAAAATAGAACTAAGGTTAGACGAAGAACGACATCTGCACATAACTGTCAGTGACTATCTTTATAAAGCAACTCTATATGAGGTGCCTATTCTGGCAATAGTATCTGAATTGAAAAACAAATATCATGGCAACAAGTATGATGTAAAGAATATTGAGAAGAAACTAATCAGTAAACTGGAAATATCTAACGACAATGCACTCTCATTCTCTGAATTTGGCACAAGAAGAAGATTCTCTGCTGATGTTCAAGACAAGGTTATAAGCTACATAAAAGATAATGCGAGATACTGCAACGGAACATCAAACTGTAAGTTCGCTATGAAGTATGGAATGAAGATGATGGGTACACACCCGCATGAATGGTTTATGTTTCATGGCGCGCAGTTCGGATATAGACACGCAAACTATATGGCGTTAGAAAATTGGGTAAACGTGTATGACGGCGACTTGGGTATTGCTTTGTCTGACACATATACTACCGACATTTTCCTATCAAACATAAGTCGTAAGCAAGCTAAACTTTTTGATGGAGTGAGATGTGATTCTGGCAACGAATTTGAATTTATAGATAAGCTAATAAACAGATATAAAGAACTAGGAATAGATTCTACAACCAAAACAATAGTATTCAGCAACGCCTTAGACTTTGAAAAGGCTCTTGAGATACAGAATTATTGCAAAGGAAAGATACGATGCTCATTCGGAATAGGAACTAACCTCACTAACGACACGGGGTTCAAACCATCTAACATTGTGATGAAGTTAATTAAGTGCAAAATGAACCCTAATCAAGAGTGGAGAGATTGCATAAAGATTTCTGATGACATAGGAAAACAAAGTGGTAGCGATGAGGAAATGAAAACTTTCATGTATGCATATAACACTCATCTGTAAATATTTAGAAAGTATTAGTTCTACAAACAATAGAAAAAATCAATAGAAATGAAAAGAAAATTATCAAGAACACAGATAGTTTGCATAGCATTACTTTGGCTAGGATTATGCTACTTGGTGCTGACAAATGCAAAGAAAATAGACGGAATAACAATCGTCACACTCATTATGTCTGCTGCACTAGTGTTCATTCCTATATACAAATCTATCAAGAATAAATAGGGGGCACTTGTAAATAGGTTTTATAGCGTTTGGAGAATAAAAATAATCCACAAACTAAGTATATATAATTGAAATCTAATTTGTATATACTCAATTTGTGGGTTATATATAATCTGGTTATAAACTATATACAGTTTGAAAACTAACTGTATACGGTATTAAAATCAACTAAGATAGACTTTCTGTAAGTCTATTATCAGCCTATCTCTTATACAATAATCCTGCAAAAAGATATATTATAACAAAGCAAGACAGGGGAACAACGAAAGCCAGTGCCATTGAATAGTTATCGGCTATACTTCCCATTACATACGGAGCAATTGCACCTCCAACAATGCTCATAATAAGTATCGAACTGCCGAGCTTTCTTTTACCTTTGGCTCCACGAAGTGATAGAGAGAAGATTGTAGGAAACATAATACTCTCGAACAAATAGCACAAAAACAGTGCTATGCATGATAAAATTCCTATGTTAGCAACCACAATAACCATCGAAACTATTGCGCCTAAGGCGCAAATAGTCAATAGCTTTATTGGAATAATGTATTGCATTATCCAGCTACCGAGCATTCTGCCGAGCATAAACAAGCCCATACCACCGAAAGATAGTATAACAGATGCCGACTTAGCATCTATACCTATGTTCAAGTCTGTTACATAGTTTATGAAGAAACTGTTTATACCTGTCTGTGCAGCAACGTATGCAAAGAGTGCAACAACACCAAGAACAAAATTAGAATTGCGTATGAGTGAATTGCTAGCGCATTCACAGTTTGTTTCTAGGTTATCCTCAATTTCTGGTAGTTTTATTCTACTGAACACGATAGCAACCAACAATACTAATGCCCCAATAATAGCATAAGGAGTTGAAAGATTACTTTCTCCCTCGCCAAATACAAACATTCCGCCTACTAACGGCCCTAAAATCCAGCCCAATCCATTAAAGGACTGTGAAATATTTATTCTTCTTTCTCCACTATTTTCATCGCCAAGAACTGTTACATAGGGGTTTGCTGCTGTTTCTAAACAAGTTAGTCCACACCCAATAATAAAAAGACATAGAAGAAAGAAGTTAAAGGTATTTATTCCTTCTGCTGGTATAAAAAGCAACGCCCCTATACCATAGAGTAGTAAACCTATTATCACTCCTATCCTATATCCCCATTTTGAGATTATAAATCCTGCAGGCAAAGCCATAAGGAAATATCCGCCATATACCACTGCTTGAATCATTCCAGACTGCGCCTTCGTTATACTAAAAGAGTCTTGAAAGTGTTTGTTAAGTACATCGAGAATACTGTGCGCAAATCCCCACAAGAAAAATAAGGTTGTTACTATGATAAAAGGGAAAAGAAAGTTTTCTCCCTTCCTTGAAATAAATATGGACTTTGAACTTTTTATTTCTTTGTTACTAAGCATTTTATATTTGTTTATTGTTTGTTCTGTTTATCAATTTTATAGAAATATCATCGAGAATAATATGTAAATATGCAGTCTTTACTAAGTACTTATAAACAGCATAGAAAATTCTTATATATTACTATCGGATAAACTATATATAACTTATACCTAGACTGTATATAACCATTTTTCAAACCATATACAAACAAAAAGTAAGTTGTATATGGTTTGCAATTCATAAATTATCAGACGATTATCAGAGCATAAAAACTTACTATCCCAATTATAGCTTTTTGCACTAAGAGCGACTTACCTGCAATCCTTCTCTAGACAGACTCATATCCACAAATCTTGCTGATGGAGTTATAGGGTGTTCTGTAAGAATTTGCCTTATCTTCATTGCTGCATCTGTATCTTTAGCTACCATATACAGATATCCACCTCCACCTGCTCCTGGAAGTTTATATCCAAGACATAAGTCGTCTATAAGCGCACATAGATTTCTTACACTCTCTGGTTCAGTTCCACTATCAAGCATTTTGTTTTGTTGCCAAGTTTTCTTCACTAGTCTACCATAGTTTTCAAACTCTCCTTTTAATATTGCATCGTGCATATCTATGGCGTGATTTTTCATCTTATCCAATAACTCTAAGTGTTGCCCACTATTTAGGAACATTCCTCTAACAATTTCTGTGAGAATGTTCTTAGCTGTACGTGTAATTCCTGTATAGTAAAGAAGATGACACTTTGGATAATCGCCATCAGTAAATATATTATTTGGCAACCAACGAACAATAGGTGTCTGGTCAAAGCCTTGTGATGTTTGCAGAAGTTTTACTCCTTGCAAAATTCCGCCATATTGATCTTGCCACCCACCGCCAGTAGTAAGTAGTTGTTCAAGAATGAGAGTTCTGTTACCGATCTGCATATTATCCCAACCTAGGTAACAAAAATCTGAAAGAGCACCAAGCACTGTTGCTGCAAGAATTGAACTCGTGCCTAACCCAGAACCAGCAGGAATGGCAGACAAAAGCGTTATTTCTATGCCCGAACCAAAGTCTTTCAACTGTTCTTGCAAACTACTGTATGAATATGCAGAGAATTGAGGAAGGAAACCAGCTAAAGCTAATGCAGCCTTTGGTATAGAAAAAGGTGAACCTACCTTGTTAAAGGTTGCCAACTCATCGTATGTTTCTATTCGTTCTTGTGCTCCTAAATCAATAGAACGACAGATTATAGCTAACTCTTTACTAGGCTTTACATAAACCTGCAATGGAGGTTGCCCATTAAGCAAGATAGACATATTTACCACGTTACCTCCAGTTGTAAGAGAGTAGGGAGGAGTATCACTCCAACCTCCAGCAAGGTCAATTCTCACGGGACATCTACCCCACACGATTTGATCTGAGCATACTCCTAGAGTAGGTGTTTGTTTGTCTTCTTTTATTTGTTCAACAATACCCTCAGATAATAATCTGAACGCATCATTATGTTCTTTTGAATAGTCTTCTTGTCTATTTCTTTTGTATTCCGACCTAAACATAGCATCGTGAATACGTGTCATTATCTGAGTTTCTGTTGGTAGTTCTTTAGGCAAAGATATATTGCCTTCTGCAAAGAGTTTTGCTGACTGTTTGAGATCTGTTTGATAGAAAACACTGTTCAAATAATTAGCAGCCATGTGTTCAAGGTTGCTTTTTCTGAATTCAGATCTCTGCTTTTCTAACCTTCTAAGATTAGCGACATTCGAGATTTCGTCAGCTGAAATTCTAGGTAGAGATAAGTATGTTTCTCGCATGTCTCCATTTGAATCTCCAATAAGCCATTTAAGCACCCTTCCCAAAAGTGTTAAGTCTTTAGATATTGGATATATATTGCTGACTTGCAAATCATGTATATTTTGAAAGTCAGTTATATACAGTTGTCTTTCAGAGATCCATTGACTGAATGGAACACCCATAAACAGTGTGTTTTCATCTGTTAGACTACCTCTGAAATGGTCGTTATATCCGTACGGGCGAACCACATATTCTTTTTCGCCTATTGGTACTACATCGATGCACTGACCCTCTTTAAGAGAGATATCCCAATTGTTTTGTGGAACTCCTGTTATTATATTCTTCGATTTTATTTTCCAGTTACTAGAAATGTGAGAGTTCTCTATCCAAACCTCATTATGTTCAGCCAATGCTTTGATGTCAATCTTTGTGTTTTGAGTGAACACAGACGGTTGTCTTTTGACATCACGTTGTATGATGAAACGTTGGTCTTTTACCAAGTTTTGAATGGCTGTTGTAGAAGAAATAAGTTCTGCACTTGTTCCATAGTGATAAAACTCTCCACCATTCAAAGGAATAATCTCAACCGATAAATCTACTAACTGTTCATCTTTCTTTGATGGATTATTTCCAAGCGCACAGCCAAAGGTTCCGTAAAGGTCATACTCTGTTACCTCGCCATTTGTATTTGATAGGCACTTGTTTCTTAATATCTCGACTGCTTTATCACTAAGAATCCAAACTCCTATGTCCATCAAAAAGAAGTGCGATTGAGTTAGTTCTGCCAGCAATTCTGTACTTGGCTTTTGCAACATATAGTCAAGTTTCTTCGGAGTCTTTCTGTTCATCATAAACACTCCATGATTTTTTGCGAGAGAAGGCTCTACCCACAAACCGTAACATACTACGTCTGCATCTGGAATACTACCTATACCTTTAGTTGCTCTGATATACACGTCGCCACTAGCAATAAGCGTATTCAAGTTTTTCGGGGTTTTGCTCATTATTTCTTCATACAGTGGCATCTGAAGAGATAACAGATTTTGGTCTATTCGCTGTCCTCTTTTCCACCTGAACACGGGTATAGGTGTCAGCACTTTTCCTGATGGTGCATACGAAGGCAATCTACGACTTTGCCCTCCTGCGTGCATAAGTATGCGCTTTTCTTTGCTTACCCACTGACTAAAATCTGCATTATTATCTTCCGACTTATAACACTCGTTTAGCAACCAAACTGTTCCACCTCCCGAGCCTAGCTTTTTTCCTATCGGGTCTGAGGTGCAATACCACTCTGATTTACTATATCCTGTAAGTTCATGAAACTTATCTACCAAGTTAGGTGGTAGAGATAATAAGTACTTAGCCATAAATCTACTCCATATTACTATATTCTTACTGCATAATTATGCTTAAACTCTCGTCAAAGATATTAAAAAAGGGAATGGCAACTTATATATATAGGCATAAAACTAAACTATAAACAACTACTGAACGAAATTATAAACAAAAGGCTACTGACAGAATATCTGCCAGTAGCCTAATAATATGTCTAATTACACATAATGTTATGTGAAGAGAGGTGTCAATAGCTCACCAAAGAAAAAGTACATATTACTTTAAGAAGTAGTTCACAGAAGTGACCACCCTTATATGCTTTATATGTGGTGAGAAACTATCTCTATCTCTTATTTCAAAGTATCCTTGTGTGGCAGTCTTTATTCCTCCAACCTCACTATTTGAATCTTTAGCAAACTGTTCGGCTGCATTTCTTGCGTTCTTAGTAGCTTCTTCAATCATCTTTGGCTTTATGTTATTAAGTCCGGTATATTCATAACTAATATCCATATCTTCATAATCTCTTTGACTTATAGCTACTCCTTTGTCAATCAATTCATCAGTTCTGGTCATAATCTCTCTAATCTTATCCACTTCATTGCTTTTTACCAACACTGTTGTAGTCATCTGATATCTTTCTGCCTTTTCTGCATTATAATATCCATCTGTCTTTCTGTCTAAAACCTTAAATTCTCCCACATTGATATCCTCAGTTTTCACGCCTTTGTTTACAAGAAACTCTCTAATCAATTCGCTTGCTCTTTTAACATCTACATGAAGTTCTTTTACATCATTACCCACAGCCTTGTATTTTATAGGCCAAGTAACCAAGTCTGCCTTTACTTCCATTTCTGCAAGTCCTCTTACACTCACTGTTCTGCTTTCTGAAAGACTCTGTAAACCCTTCATTATTAGCATACCTACAATAACAAGCGAGAAAGCAATAATTGATGCTGACACAATCGCTTTAGTTGAGTTCATTTTTTCCATAACCTTAATGTTTTATTGTTTAATATCTGAATTTATTTTAAGTTAAACACCACGTGTAGCAAATGTATACTTTGTTATTTATTTCTCAATAAAAAAACGGATATATTTTTAAGCGAAAATATTTTTCACCTACTAATTAGCTATAAATAGGCAAATATGAATGTGTTAGTAAACTATATATAAATTAGAAATCAACTGTATATAGTCTACTTCTAAGCTATATATAGTTTACAAGTAAAGTAT
>JAUMWZ010000225.1 GCA_030529405.1 Bacteroides sp.
GATAAAGCCGTGGTAAAGATAGTAGAGTGGAAAGAGAGCGATAAGAATCCTATCGGCGAAGTGATAGATATTCTAGGCAAAAGTGGAGATAACGATACCGAGATGCACGCTATACTTGCCGAATACGGTCTGCCTTATAAGTATCCGGAGGTAGTAGAGATGGCGGCAAACAGAATAAGCGAAGTCATCACAGACGAAGAGATTGCACGAAGAGAAGATTTTCGTGATGTGCTGACAATGACCATAGACCCCAAGGACGCTAAAGACTTTGACGACGCAATATCTATAAGGCGACTGACTGAAGACACCTGGGAGGTGGGCGTACATATAGCTGATGTAACTCACTACGTAAAAGAGGGCGACATCATAGATAAGGAGGCTGAAAACAGAGCTACTTCTGTATATCTGGTAGACAGAACTATACCTATGCTGCCAGAACGCTTGTGTAACTTCATCTGCTCTTTACGTCCTAATGAAGAAAAGTTAGCATATTCTGTGATATATAACATCACTGAGGGAGGAGAGATTAAGAACTCAAGAGTGGTGCATACTGTAATCAAGTCTGACAGACGCTTTACATACGAAGAGGCTCAACAGATAATTGAAGAAAAACAAGGAGAGTATTGTGAAGAGATACTTATGCTTGACAAGATAGCTAAGGCTCTTCGTGAGCAAAGATTTAGTAAAGGTGCTATCAATTTCGACAGATTTGAAGTGAAATTTGAGATTGACGAAAAGGGTAAACCTATTAGTGTTTACTTCAAAGAGTCGAAAGATGCGCACAAACTAATAGAGGAATTTATGCTTATTGCTAATAAGACTGTGGCAGAACTAATAGGAAAGGTGCCTAAGAATGTTAAGCCTAAAGTTTTCCCTTATCGTATTCACGACCTTCCAGACCCTGAAAGATTGGAGAATTTATTGAACTTTACGTCTAAGTTTGGCTATAGAATACGCACAAGCGGTAGTAAAACCGACATTTCTCGTTCTATAAACAATATGCTCGATGATGTTTCTGGCAAGAAAGAGTGTAATCTGATAGAGACTGTTACTATCAGAGCTATGCAAAAGGCTAAGTATTCTATCAACAACATAGGTCACTACGGACTTGCATTCGATTATTACACACACTTCACATCGCCTATCAGACGTTTCCCCGATATGATGGTTCATAGATTACTTACTCGTTATCTTGACGGAGGACGTAGTGTTTCTGCCGAGAAATATGAGAATCTTTGCCAACATAGTTCAGATATGGAACAGATAGCAGCTAATGCAGAAAGGGCATCGGTAAAGTATAAGCAAGTGGAGTTTATGCAAGACAATGTGGGTAAGATATACGATGGTGTGATTTCAGGACTTACGGAATGGGGAATGTATGTAGAGATAAACGAAAACAAGTGTGAAGGAATGGTGCCACTGAGAGATTTGGAAGACGACTTCTATGTGTTTGACGAAAAAAACTATTGCATACGAGGAAGAAAGAAAAACAGAATATACAGTCTGGGAGATGATGTTACTATCAAAGTTTTAAGTGCAAACCTTGAGAAGAAACAGTTGGATTTTGCACTGATGGAGTAGTGATAAAAGAAAGTATATCAAAGAGTTATATGTAAAACTTATTTAAGGTCTGAAAGTGATGAGTTAATACCCTGCTTTCAGACCTTTTTCTTTTTTCAGAAAAGCTGCTTTAAGCTCTCTTCTAAATTATATACAGTCTATGTGCAAACCGTATATAGTCTATTTCTAATTTATATATAGTTGATTTATAAACTCTATACAGTTTGTTTTTGGGTAAATATCACTTAGTTTTTTCTTCTTACATACCCTTTAGTCAAGTTGGCAATATCGTATGTCTTGTTAGTTATGTCTGTGCTTTTGTTTATATGCTTTATGTTTCTATCTTTGTGCAACACAAATATATACTTTACCTAAAATGAAAAAACTACTTACTATTTGTTGCTT
>JAUMWZ010000013.1:0-12337 GCA_030529405.1 Bacteroides sp.
AAGGAAAGGTTAAGAGCGTAAGAGATGTGTATTCTCTGCAAAATCCTCAAGAGTTGGACTCGGCAACATTGGCAAAATATTCTTCTAAAGAATATACCTATGAATATAACGAACAAGGATATTCTATCAGAGAACGTTGCACAGACAGCAAAATGGGGCTACTATATGAAATAAAGTATGAACGAGATGCTAACAACAGAGAGTTGAAAACAGAGATAACTCAAGGTAGCCACGGAATAAAGTCTTATCAAACTTTCGTATACAACGATAAGGGACAGAAAACAAAAATGGAGATTTCTAACCAAGACAATGAGGTAGTTCGAATAGTACAAATATCATACAACAGAAAAGGGTTTATTTCTAATCTTGTGTGTAAAGATGAAAAAGGAAAAGTAACCAATGAGTTTACATACGAATATGACAGCAACGGAAAGCTAGTGAAAGAAGTACATAAAAACATCACAACAGAAGCTGTCAGCACAAAAGAATATGGTAAAGACGGAACAAGAATTGACGGCAAACTTATATGTGATGAATCTAAGGAGGCAGGCAATGTGGATTACGACGAAAAAGGTAATTGGATAGAAAAACGCAATGTTGCAAATGGAGATAAATACAAAGAGAAAATCACTAGAACAATAGAGTATTACTAACGACAAAAGGCATACAAAGGGCGCAAACAAATGCGCCCTTGTTTTCATGCTAAAAAAACACTATCTGCAAGCTATATATAGCCAACTTGCAAACCGTATATAACTGACTTGTAAACTATATATAGTCTATCTGTAAACCATATATGATTTGCAAACTCAGATAAAATACTCTTTGTCTTATTTAGTGTATATTTACACATAAATAAAGAATGGTATAAACAAAAAAACAGGAAATATCTGATAATATTTGTTTTTATTTTAAAATCAACTATCTTTGCCAGCGACAACATTTTTATCAACCTTTAAACACTTTAGCTATGAAAAAAAACATTCTTTTAAAATTACTTTTCGCTTTATACACTTTTCTTTTCTTGCCTTCTTGCTCAGAAGAAAATCATATTGAGAGATACGATTACAATAGCAAAAAAGAATTTAGCTTGGTAGAAGAAAAAACTTATAGATTACTTAAGAATATTTACTCGAACTCTTTTAATGGAGATTACATTGATTTAGAATCATTCGGTAACGTGATTACCAAAGAATGCAATCTTACACAAGAAGATTTTTACTCTTTATTAAGCACCTATACGAGAACTATTGATATAGACTCAAATGATTATGGATTACCTTCTGAGGTAAAACCTTTATGTGATTTATTAACCAAATATTTGAAAGACAAAGTTCTTTCAAGAGAAGAAGAGACTGATCTATTGTTACAAGCAAAAAAATTGAGTAAAGAAAACGAAGAGTTATTTTATATTATACTGGGAGCTACTAACTCAAGCATCTTGGCACTAAATAGAATAAATAATGAGATTTCACCTACTAGAGCTGGTTTTTTTGAAAGAGGGTGGAAGAAAAACTTAGGTATATTCGCTTGTAATATAGCTACTGGGGGAATCGGAAGTGTATATGGAGGAGCTGCTGCTGCAATATCTGTTTCTGCGTTTGCAACATCTGCGGTAGTTACTGGTGGAGTAAGTGTAGTTGTTGGACTAGCCGTTTCTGGAATACTCGCTACTGTATGTTGTTAGTTATATTGAAAATAGTTATTTATAGCTGTGTGCTTTCTACAGGAATATTAGCTTTGTTGTATCTGATAAAACATAAGAACATTTTTTCACTGCACATCAGAGATAAGGGCTATATAGCAATTATGGCAACATATTGCTTAATGCTTTTATTACTCTTTCTTTTTTCGAGTAATGAGTATCTACAAAGGGCGGCGGTAATATCCATACCTATTGTGCTAATAAATGGATTTATAATATTATATGGTAACATGAATAAGCCACATTAAGTTATTATCAGTGTCGCAAAAAGATAGATTTGAAAATCAAATATATGCACATTAAAAGTAAACCATATACAGTTTAGAAGTCAGCTATATATAAATTAGAAACAAACTATATACAGTCTATTTGCAAACCATATATTGTTTGCAAACTCAGAAAAAAAACATTCCCCGACAAGGTAGAAGAAATACTTTGTTGGGGAATGTTTTTTTCAGCACAAAAGCACAAAGGAGGGCAAAAAAACCGATAAGAAAAGAAAAACAAAGGCTTTTCATCGGACAAACAGTCTTAAATCTGTTTATTGCCTGCTTAAAATGACTTTGTATATTGTTTTTACATACCTTTGCCGAAAATTTTGTCTATATTGACAAAACAATAACTATTTCACCAATATGAATCTTCTGAATTTTCGTCCAAAGTTGCTTGATTCAATTCGCAACTACAACAGAGATATGTTTATGTCCGACCTTATGTCTGGTCTGATTGTTGGTATCGTGGCACTCCCATTGGCTATTGCCTTTGGTATAGCAAGCGGAGTTACGCCCGAAAAAGGTATTATCACAGCTGTAATTGCAGGTTTTATCATTTCTTTTTTAGGCGGAAGTAAGGTTCAAATCGGTGGGCCAACAGGTGCATTCATAGTAATAGTGTATGGCATAATAGAGAAGTATGGCGAAACGGGGCTTATAATATCTACAATAATGGCAGGTATAATGCTCGTGTTGTTAGGCATTTTCAAGCTCGGAACGGTAATAAAGTTTATTCCCTACCCCATAATTGTTGGCTTCACAAGCGGTATAGCTGTTACTATATTTACTACTCAAGTGGCAGACTTACTAGGCTTACAGATTGTGGGAGAAAAGATACCTTCTGACTTTATTGGTAAATGGGAGGTCTATATAAACAATATAACCACAATGGACATAGCTACTGCCTTGGTGGGAATTGTTAGCGTTATGATTATATTCCTTTCTCCACGACTAACGAAAAAAATACCGGGTTCGCTCATAGCAATAATATTCGTCACGGTGGCTGTATATATTGCAAAGACATATTTTGGTATTGACAGCATAGAGACTATTGGAGACAGATTCAGCATAAACTCAGATTTGCCCAAAAGCGACATACCTCCGATGAGTTGGAACGTTATTCAAGGACTGCTTCCAGCAGCAGTAACAATTGCACTATTAGGTGCTATCGAGTCGTTACTATCTGCCACTGTTGCAGACGGTGCTATTGGCGACAATCACGACTCTAACACTGAGTTGATAGCACAAGGTGCTGCAAACATCATCACTCCTATATTTGGAGGTATACCAGCTACTGGTGCCATTGCACGTACTATGACTAACATCAACAACGGTGGTAAAACTCCAATTGCAGGAATGATACATGCCGTGGTACTTCTTCTTATTTTCCTTTTCCTTATGCCTTTGGCGTCGTACATTCCAATGGCTTGTTTGGCGGGAGTGCTTGTTGTTGTGTCGTACAACATGAGTGAGTGGAGAATTTTCAAAGCCTTGCTGAAGTCGCCAAAACACGATGTTGCGGTGCTACTTATCACATTCTTGCTGACTGTTTTGTTCGACCTCACAATAGCAATAGAGATAGGATTGCTCATTGCTTGCGTATTGTTCATAAAGAGAGTGATGGAGACTACGGAAATATCAATCATCACTGACCAGCTAGACATAAATAAAGACATAGAAGGAAAGACATCAAGCGACAACATAACCATACCAGACGGTGTGGAAGTATATGAAATAAATGGTCCATACTTCTTCGGTATCGCCACCAAGTTTGAAGAGACTATGAGCAGAGTTGGCAATAGTCCTAAAGTTCGCATAATAAGAATGCGTAAGATACCATTTATTGACTCTACGGGAATACATAACCTCGAGATGCTATGTAATATGTGCGAAAAGTCTGGCATAAAGATAATCTTGTCGGGAGTTCATAACAAAGTGGAACACGAAATGACTCACTCTGAGGTGTATGATATAGTGGGCAAAGAATACGTTTGCCATAACATTAACGAAGCAATATCTAAGGCAGAGCAGTATATTGCAACTCACTAGAATAATAACAAACAATGTTGATAACTAAGTGTCAATATTGTTTATAACACAATAATCATCTGTTAGTAACCAACGTGTGCTGACAGATGATTTTAGTATATAACACACTGAAAACAAGTCATTATATCATACCTGTGAAGAGGGCTTAATGTTGCTAACAACATTGTTGATTTCTTGTTTATATGTTGTTGATTTCTGCCCTTAAATGTGAACACACAGTAAACTATTCATAATTAACCAAAAAACAAACTATATACAGTCTACTTTTAATTTATATATACTTGAGTTTTCAAATATATTTACTTAACTTGCAAGCTGTATAGAGTTTGAAAACGGATATATGCACACATACCGAAACGACAGAATAAGTATCTGGCACTCTTATAAATATATTTCAAGGGCGATTATAGACAACATCTATACCAATATAGACCACTTCTGTTGCAAATGCTTGTTTTAGCATATATCTTTGCATCAACAAAAAGAAATAAATAATATAAACATTATAAAGGAATAGAATTATGAACACACTACAATTTACAAAACTAAACGAGAAAGAAGTAAAAAACGTTGTATCAGCACTAGAACAATTATTGGCTGACTTCCAAGTATACTACACAAACCTAAGAGGATATCACTGGAACGTTAAAGGCAAAGACTTCTTCGTTCTTCATAGCCAACTAGAAAAAATGTATGATGACATCGCAGAAAAAGTAGACGAAATAGCAGAAAGAATACTTATGTTGGGCGGAACTCCAACAGCAAAATTCAGCGACTACTTAAAGGTTACTAAGCTAAAAGAAGAAGGAGTTGTTAGCTGCGGAGATAAGATTCTTGAAAACATATTAAACACTACAAGCTATTTCATTGAATGCGAAAGAAACATTCTTTCATTGGCGTCTGAAGCAGGAGATGAAGTTACAGTAGCAATAATGGGAGACTACTTGAAGGAACAAGAAAAACTTGTTTGGATGCTAGTAGCACAAGCAAGCAAATAATTAAAAACAAGAAAGCGAATTATAAAAAGCAAGAAAGCAAGTAATTCGAAAATAGATAGTACATAGTTTTTCAAGCCTGCAAAAAGAGATAAAAACTCTTTTTTGCAGGCTTTTTATTTTGTTTGATTAACAAAAACACTTCATTTTTTCACTCTTAATATACAGAATATAAAGGCTATACAGTCAAAACTGTTATACAGCAGTGTTTACAAACACGTATGAAATAATTGTATCTGAATTTGTTACTAAATAATTTTAGGGCAAAACAACTGGCAGACGTAATATGTTATGACTGTTTTTGTAAACCCTTAAATAATAATCTTACTATGAAAGTGTATCAAACGAATGCAATTAAGAACATAGCACTTCTTGGAAGTTCAGGTTCTGGAAAAACAACCTTAGTTGAATCTATGCTTTGTAAAGCTGGAATAATAAAAAGAGCAGGTTCAGTAGGAGCAAAAAATACAGTTAGTGATTACTTTCCCGTTGAACAAGAATATGGATATTCTGTGTTTTCAACAGTTTTGCACGCAGAGTGGAACAACAAAAAACTTAATATAATAGACTGTCCTGGAGCAGATGACTTCGTAGGTAGCACAGTTACCGCACTAAATGTAACAGATACCGCGCTAATGCTTATCAACGGACAATATGGTGTAGAAGTAGGAACACAAAATCACTTCAGATACACCGAGAAACTTAATAAGCCAGTTATCTTCCTTGTTAATCATCTTGACAACGATAAATGCGACTTCGACAACGTAATGGAGCAACTTAAAGAAGCATACGGTTCTAAGGTGGTGGCTGTGCAATATCCATTAGCAACTGGAACAAACTTCAATTCGCTGATAGATGTCTTACTTATGAAGAAATATACGTGGAAACCAGAAGGAGGTTCACCTATTGTGGAAGACATACCAGCAGAAGAAATGGACAAAGCAATGGAACTTCATAAGCAACTTGTAGAGGCTGCTGCCGAAAACGATGAACAGCTTATGGAGAAATTCTTTGAACAAGACTCGCTAACTGAAGATGAAATGAGAGAAGGAATAAGAAAGGGACTAATCTCAAGAGGTATGTTCCCCGTGTTCTGTGTATGCGCTGGAAAAGAAATGGGAGTACGACGTCTGATGGAATTCTTAGGAAATGTTGTCCCATTTGTTTCAGATATGCCGAAAGTTCTTAATACAGAACTTGAAGAGGTAGTACCAGATGAAAACAAACCAACATCACTCTACTTCTTCAAAACAAGCGTTGAACCACACATTGGTGAAGTGTCTTACTTCAAAGTGATGAGCGGCAAGGTAAAAGAAGGCGATGATCTACTCAATGCTGATAGAGGAACAAAAGAAAGAATGGCGCAACTTTACGTGGTAGCAGGTGCTAATAGAATCAAAGTTGATGAATTGAAAGCAGGAGATATAGGTGCAACTGTGAAGTTGAAAGACGTTAGAACAGGCAACACCCTTAATGGAAAAGACTGTGAGAACAGGTTTGATTTCGTGAAATATCCTAATAGCAAATATTCAAGAGCTATTAAGCCTGTGAACGAAGCAGACGTAGAGAAGATGATGAGTATACTTTCTCGAATGCACGAAGAAGACCCTACATGGATTGTTGAACAATCAAAAGAACTAAGACAAACTATTGTTCACGGGCAAGGTGAGTTTCACTTGCGCACATTGAAATGGAGACTTGAACACAACGAAAAGCTACAAGTGAAGTTTGAGGAACCACGAATTCCATACAGAGAAACTATTACTAAGGCGGCACGTGCAGATTACAGACACAAAAAACAATCTGGTGGAGCTGGACAGTTTGGAGAAGTTCACTTGATAGTAGAGCCATATAAAGACGGAATGCCTGTGCCTGACACGTACAAATTTAATGGTCAGGAGTTCAAGATAAATGTAAAAGGAACTGAAGAGATAAAACTTGAGTGGGGAGGTAAGTTAGTTTTCGTAAACAGTATAGTCGGTGGGTCTATTGACGCACGTTTTATGCCTGCTATTTTGAAGGGTATAATGTCGAGAATGGAGCAGGGTCCGCTTACAGGTTCTTATGCTCGCGATGTTAGAGTAATTGTTTATGACGGCAAGATGCACCCTGTTGATTCAAACGAAATATCTTTCATGCTTGCAGGTCGTAATGCTTTCAGCGAAGCATTCAAGAATGCTGGTCCTAAGATATTGGAGCCTGTGTATGACGTTGAAGTATTCGTTCCTTCTGAAAAGATGGGAGATGTGATGGGCGACCTTCAAGGCAGACGTGCAATGATTATGGGAATGAGTAGTGAAAAGGGCTTTGAAAAGATTGCAGCTAAGGTTCCTTTGAAAGAAATGTCTTCATATTCCACTGCACTAAGTTCATTAACTGGAGGTAGAGCATCGTTTATTATGAAATTTTCTAATTACGAATTGGTGCCAACTGATGTACAAGACAAGTTGATGAAAGCCTTTGAAGAGAAGAATACTGAAGAATAATTTGATAGAAAAATCATTCATGGTTAATATATTATAGATTGGTTGTATTTGTTTGGACGTATCTATTTTCGTAGATACACACTTGGGTTAAGCTGTCCGTGAGGACGGCTTAACTTTTTTGTATAGAGCGCAACCGAGAAAGCACATATCATAATATGCCCCAAACCTCATCAAATAGAAAAAAACAAAATAGTAGATACATATATTTCACACACAAATTTCTTGAGCAATAGGTAGATACTAATCACACACCATACACAAACCTTTCCGACAAAAATCACACTCGCGTTACACACCAAACATTAGTAATTTGGACAAGGCGCATATATCCCTCACACACCATAAACAAACCTTTCTAAGAGTAATCACACTAATGTTAGAAATAACACATCGGACATTCGGGCAAAAGATACATTCCTTTCACACACCATAGACACACGTTTTACACACAACAAACCACCTTTTTGCAAAACGTATACAGCTGACTTGCAAACGATATACAGTCTGCAACTCAATCATATACAGTTTGCAACTCAACAATATATGATTTGCAAACTCGATGTAAATAAGCAAAAGCGCAATAATACTTCCCTTGTTTATGTTTTGACAAAGTTTAGAAACCCATAAGGCTATATAACTCACACATATTTTATATCTTTGCACCTTAAATTACTAATAATCAGAAAATGGAACTTGATGCACTTACAGCCATATCGCCTATAGACGGACGATATAGAAGCAAAGCCTCTGAGTTGGCAAAATATTTTTCAGAATACGCACTAATAAAATATAGAGTACAGGTAGAGATAGAATACTTCATTGCGCTATGCGAAAAACCGCTAAAGCAGCTAGAAGGAGTAGACAAGTCGTTATTCTCGACTCTAAGAAACATATACATACATTTCTCTGAGAGTGATGCTCAAAGAATAAAAGACATAGAGAGTGTTACCAACCACGACGTTAAAGCGGTGGAATATTTCATTAAGGAGCAGTTTGACAAAATAGGAGGTGGAATAGAAAAATATAAGGAGTTTATTCACTTTGGGCTTACTTCGCAAGACATCAACAACACTTCTGTGCCATTGTCAGTAAAAGATGCGTTGGAAAATGTGTATTATCCACAAGTGGAGCAACTTATTTCGGAGTTGAAAAAGTATGCAGACGAGTGGAAAGACATACCTATGCTTGCCAAAACTCATGGTCAGCCAGCATCTCCAACACGTTTAGGCAAGGAGGTAATGGTGTTTGCATACCGCTTGGAACAACAGCTACAAGTGCTAAAACAAACAAAGTTCTCGGCTAAATTCGGAGGTGCTACCGGCAATTTTAATGCTCATAAGGTTGCATATCCAGAACACGATTGGAGAGAATTTGGTAACAATTTTGTGTCAAAACATTTAGGATTAGTAAGAGAAGAATACACAACACAAATATCAAACTATGACAACCTTGCTTGCCTACTTGATGCAACTAAGCGCATAAACACCATTATGATAGACATGAACAGAGATTTCTGGCAATACATATCAATGGAGTATTTCAAACAAAAGATTAAGGCTGGAGAAGTGGGTTCAAGCGCAATGCCACACAAGGTAAACCCTATCGACTTTGAAAATGCTGAAGGAAACCTAGGAATTGCTAACGCTGTGTTAGAACACCTTTCTTCAAAACTACCTATATCAAGGTTGCAAAGAGATTTGACAGACTCTACTGTGCTTAGAAACATAGGAGTGCCTTACGGACACATCATTATAGCCATCAAGAGCACACTGAAAGGATTGAACAAACTTCTTCTTAACCAAGAAGCCATAAAGTCAGACCTTGACAACTGCTGGAGCGTTGTTGCAGAAGCAATACAAACAATACTAAGACGCGAAGCATATCCAAATCCGTATGAAGCGTTGAAGGCTTTGACAAGAACAAATGCAGCAATAACAGAGCAGTCGATAAAAGACTTCATAGAAACTCTAGATGTAGAGGAAAGAATAAAAGAAGAACTAAGACGCATAACACCGCACAACTACACCGGAGTGTAGTATGAACTGAAAGTTATAGTACCACAGAAAACACACAGATAATAACCGCCGTGAGGCGAAAGTTTAATTTTATACGCAATATTATGTATAAGGAAGGAAAGAATTGGAAAGACAATTCAGACAGAAAAAGAGAATTCTCTGACAGAAACGACAGAGGATTTGGAGAAAGAAACAACAGAAGTTTCGGCAGAAGAAACTATAACTCAGAGCAGAACGAATATAGCAACAGAAGAAGCTATAAAGAATCAGACCAAGAAGGAAACTTCAGAGAAAGAAGAAGTAACTATAACGCTGACAGAAGAAATCAGTATTCAAGAGAAGAAGGAAGAACAAGCAACTACGGAGAAAGAAGAACATCTTCTTTCAGAAACGATGGTGACGACAGACGCAGAGAAGGTTTCTCTCAAAGAAGAGAAGGATTTGCGCCAAGAAGAAACACATCTAACGTCAGAGCATGGGATAGAGATCAAGAAGGCGGTAGACCATCTTACCAAAAAAGGGAGAGAACTGCCGACTACAATCCTAACGACAAGTATAGCAAGAAAAAACAAATCAAATACAGAGAGCAGTTTTCTGACCCTAACGAGCCTATTCGTTTGAACAAATATCTTTCTCGTGCAGGAGTTTGTGCAAGAAGAGAGGCAGACGAATATATTGTTGCCGGGGTGGTATCAGTAAACGGTCAGGTGGTAACAGAGCTTGGAACTAAGGTCAAACGTTCAGATGTTGTGAAGTTCCACGATGAAGTGATTAGCTTAGAAAAGAAAGTATATATACTTCTGAATAAGCCTAAAAACACCATTACCACTGCTGAAGACGAAAAAGGAAGACGCACAGTTATGGACTTGATAGCAGGTGCTTGCACAGAAAGAGTAACACCAGTTGGACGACTAGACAAAGACACTACTGGAGTGTTGCTATTCACTAACGACGGCGACCTAGACTATAAGCTAACCCACCCTAAATATCTAAAGAAGAAGATATATCACGTTCAGCTTGACAAGAACATAACAAAGGCCGACATGATGACCATAGCAAGCGGCATAACACTTGAAGACGGAGAAGTTAGTGCAGATGCAATTAGCTACATAGACGAAACAAAGAAAAACCAAGTGGGCATAGAAATACACTCTGGCAAAAACAGAATTGTAAGACGTATATTCGAACATTTGGGCTATAAAGTAGAGAAACTTGACCGTGTATACTTTGCTGGACTTACAAAGAAAGGACTTAAGCGCGGAGAGTGGAGAATGCTTACGCAAGCAGAAGTGAACTTCCTAAAGATGGGTTCATTTTAATGATAACATAAGCAGATAACACTGCAAAAAGATTGTAATAATAACACAAAAACAAACCATATATAGCTGAGTTTTAGTTTATATATAACTGAATTATAAACTATATACAGTTGATTTCTGGTTTATATATGGTTTGCAGAAAAAGAATATATAGGTATGGAAAAACTTCGTAGAACAAAGATTATAGACCTTCTAAAGCGCACAGACTATAACTCTACAGTTAATGTGAAAGGCTGGGTGCGCACAAGAAGAGGTAGTAAACAAGTAAGTTTCATCGCATTAAACGATGGCTCTACAATCAATAACGTGCAAGTAGTTGTAGACCTTTCAAACTTTGACGAAGAATTGTTGAAACGCATCACAACAGGTGCTTGTTTGAGTGTAAACGGTATAATGGTTGAATCTGTAGGAAGTGGACAAAGCGTTGAAGTTCAAGCTAAAGAGATTGAAATACTTGGCGATTGCGACAACACATATCCTTTGCAAAAGAAGGGACACTCTATGGAGTTTCTTAGAGAAATAGCACACCTTCGTCCACGTACAAACACGTTTGGAGCGATATTCAGAATACGCCACAACATGGCAATGGCTATCCACCGTTTCTTCCATGAAAAAGGATTTTTCTATTTCCACACACCTATCATCACAGCATCAGATGCTGAAGGTGCAGGACAAATGTTCCAAGTAACCACACTAAACCTCAACAACATCAAAAAGACAGAGAGCGGAGAGGTAGACCATAGTGACGACTTCTTTGGAAAGCACGCTAGTTTGACGGTATCTGGTCAGCTTGAAGGCGAACTTGCAGCTACAGCATTAGGTGGAATATATACATTCGGCCCTACATTCCGTGCAGAAAACTCGAACACACCAAGACACCTTGCCGAGTTTTGGATGATTGAACCAGAAATAGCATTCTATGACATTACAGACAATATGGACTTGGCTGAAGAGTTCATCAAGTATTGTGTGAAATGGGCGTTAGATAACTGTGCAGACGATGTTAAGTTCCTAAACGATATGTTTGATAAGGAACTTATCGGCAGGTTAGAAGGAGTTCTGAAAGATGACTTCGTACGCTTGTCGTACACAGAGGGTATCAAGGTGCTAGAAGATGCTGTTGCTAAGGGACACAAGTTTGAATTCCCTGTTTATTGGGGGGTAGATTTGGCATCAGAACATGAGCGTTACCTTGTTGAAGAACATTACAAACGCCCAGTTATATTGACTGACTATCCTAAGGAAATAAAGGCTTTCTATATGAAGCAAAACGAAGATGGAAAGACAGTAAGAGCAATGGACGTGCTATTCCCTAAGATTGGAGAGATAATTGGAGGTTCGGAAAGAGAGGCAGACTACGAGAAACTAAAATCAAGAATAGAGGAATTGGGCATACCTATGAAGGATATGTGGTGGTATCTTGATACTCGTCGTTTCGGTAGCTGTCCACACTCAGGTTTCGGATTAGGCTTTGAACGTCTGTTGTTGTTCGTTAC
>JAUMWZ010000013.1:12437-18635 GCA_030529405.1 Bacteroides sp.
TCTTTTCTGTCTTTAATCTCGAAGCCAAGAGCAGTCAGTGCATCTCTAATCTTATCAGACGTTGCCCAGTCTTTGTTTTCTTTTGCCTTCAAACGCTGTTCTAACAGCATATCAACAACCTTACTGTAAGCCTCTTCTCTTGCATCAGAAGTTCCCTTTTCTTCTGTTAGCCCCATAACCTCAAAGCTGAATGTATGGAACAAGTCTTTTAGTTTTTCAAGGTCACTGGCAGTAATTGTAGAGTTCTTTGCTATCAGATTGTTCACAATTCTTGAAGCATCAAACAAGTGAGCAATAACAATAGGAGTGTTAAGGTCATCGTTCATAGCCTCAAAGCATTTATCTCTTAGCTCGTCAATGTTGATATCTGCCGAGGTAGATGATGAAGGCTCTATCTTAGACAAACCGTTTATAGCCTCAAGCAAACGTTGCAATCCCTTTTCAGCAGCTTGGAGTGCCTCGTTGCTGAAGTCTACCGTACTTCTGTAGTGTGCTTGAAGAATAAAGAAACGAATGGTCATTGGCGAGTAAGCTTGCGTTAGTAGCTTGTGACTTCCTGTAAAGAACTCGTCAAGAGTAATGAAGTTTCCAAGCGATTTGCCCATCTTCTTGCCCTCAATGGTTATCATATTGTTGTGCATCCAATAACGCACCATATCGTGTCCTTGTGATGCTACAGATTGAGCAATCTCACATTCGTGGTGAGGAAAGACTAAATCCATTCCACCTCCATGTATGTCGAAACTTTCACCAAGATATTTCTTGCCCATAGCTGTACATTCTGCATGCCAACCAGGGAAGCCTTCTCCCCACGGAGAATGCCATCTCATGATGTGTTCAGGTTGAGCTTTCTTCCACAGTGCGAAGTCTGACGGGTTACGCTTTTCTTCTTGTCCGTCTAGTTTGCGTGTAGTGTTGATTACATCTTCTAAGTTTCTGCCCGATAGCTTACCATAGTTGTGGCTTTGGTTATACTTCTCTACGTCGAAATATACCGAGCCTTCGCTAACATAAGCAAAGCCTGCATCGAGTATTTGTTGCACAAGTTCAATCTGTTCGATGATATGTCCAGAAGCATGTGGCTCTATGCTTGGCGGAAGAACGTTAAGTTTTTCCATAGCCTTATGGTATCTGTTAAGATAGAACTGTACTACCTCCATTGGCTCAAGCTGTTCTAATCGTGCTTTCTTTGCTATCTTATCTTCTCCTTCATCAGCATCGTGTTCAAGGTGACCAACGTCAGTGATGTTTCTGACATATCTTACCTTGTAGCCTAGCTTTGATAGGTATCTGAACAAAACATCGAATGTTATTGCCGGACGTGCATGACCTAAATGGGCATCGCCATATACGGTAGGTCCACAAACATAAAGTCCTACAATATTTTCATGTAGTGGCACGAATTGTTCTTTCTCTCGTTTAAGAGTGTTGTAAATTGTGAGTTTGTGTTCCATGTTGTTTTTCTTTTTTCTATTTATCTGCAAAAGTATAATTAAACGATGACATATCGGTTATAAGCTGTTATTCTTTTCCTTATAAAGTATTCTGACCCGCCATGCAAGCCGTCATCTCTGCCATCAAAAGGCTATAAACCGAGTTTGCAAAGCATATACAGTTGAGTTTCAAACCGTATATAGTCCGCTAGTAAACAATATATGGTTTACACAAAGACTATATATACTTTAGAAAACAGCCCTCTACAGGTCTATAAAAGCGTATATATAGCCCGAAAGTGTGGAAAGACAGATGAACGTATAAGGTCACTATCTGATGAGTTCAGATTGACGTTACCTTGCTTAAAAATTCTAACCATCGCGCCAAGCAGATGTTTAGAAAAACTTTTCTATTGCTACTGCCACTCCGTCTTCTTCGTTGCTTGCTGTGATGTGTTTTGCAGCCTGCTTTACCGCCTCTTGAGCATTGTCCATCGCTATTCCAAGCCCTGCATACTCAATCATTGACAAGTCATTAAATCCGTCGCCAATAGTCACCATCTCCTCACGCGTCATACCCAACTTGTCAAGCAACGTTGCAAGCGACATAGCCTTATCTATGCCTTGAGGAACAAGCTCTAAGAAATAAGGCTCTGAGCGAAACACATTTATTTTGCCTTGAACAAGGTCTTTGACCTCAGCCTCTACACCAATGAGTTTATTTGGCTCGCCTACTATCAAACATTTAGGCACTGGAAGCTCAATTGTTTGCATAAAATCATCGCAACCCTCTACTTCCATCTTGTTTAGAAAAGCCTCTTTCAAGACATATTCATCTGATGGTCTTTCTGTAAGAATCTTATCTCCTTTGTACGATAATATTGCCATATCGTGCTTGCCTGCACAGTCGTATAGCATAGGCACAACATCGTCGGGCAACACGTTGCTATATACAAGACTATTGTCTTTACAGTCAATTATCTGACCTCCGTTGTATGCCAAAATGTAGCCTCCATACTTCTGAAGTTCAATCTGCTTTGCTATCGGCACAATGCCGTATATTGGTCTGCCAGACGCAAGAACCACCTTCACCCCCCTGCTTTGCAGGTCAATAACTGCCTTACGATTTCTCTCTGTTATCTCCTTTTTGTTGTTGGTAAGTGTCCCGTCTATGTCTAGCACTAATATTCTATATGCCATATTGTTGTATTATGTTTTGTTTCACTTCGCTTTTGATTTGCAAAGATAGCACAATAGGTCTTTCTTTCCATAAAAACACAGAAATAGAGAACTTTCTGAAACAAAAACACAATGCTATGTCGGCGAGTTTGTCAGCTATATATAGTTTGAAAACTGATTATATATAGTTTACTTCTAAACGATATACTGTTTGCAAGTCAGCTGTGTACGGTTTAGAAAAAGGGTGTATAAGGGTTGCAAAAGGGTTGTGTATGGGTGGAAAACAGATGGTGTGTGATGCAAAAAGAGAATATTATATGATTTCTATCTAGATGATATGAAGAAAGCAACGGAGTGTATAAAACAAAAATCAGTGTTGCACTACACATTTGGCGCAACACTGATTATTATGTTTCTGTTTATTGCTTGTATTGTCGGTCAGACTACTTGCTCAACTTGTTGAATATTGGAGAAATAAGAAGTTGAAACTCGTGGTCTGCATACGGTATTCTGTATTGCGGAAGTGGAATTGCACCCCAACTTGTAACGCAACCAAGCCCCATTTGCACCTTGTCTAAGCAAATGTTCACAAAGTTTGAAGGAGAAACTTCGCTACCATGACGTTGGTCTTTCTGTACACCGTCATCTAACGACTCGATAGTGTAGTTTAGTGCCGATGCCGAGAATGGAACGTTAGATGTGAAACGTAGCCCATCGCCCGCAGAGTTTGTTTGGTTCCACCAACGAATTTCTGTTTTAGTTCCCGTCTCTTGAGGGCGGATATAAGAGTAGAATTGTTCAGAAACAGTTTGTGAATAACGACCAATCATCGCACTGTTGTTTCTGTCTCTGTAATTCTCATAAGGACCCTTGCCGTAGAATTCTATATTAGAATAGTTCTTAGGCATACGCATTTGAAGTCCAAAACGGAACATTTCAGAAACTTTAGCTTCTTTATCTGCTGTGAATTTTTGATTAAGAAGAACCTCACCCTTATTGTTTACCGTATAAGTCATCAATAGCTTACCGCTAACAGAAGGCATATCATAGCTTGCAGTGATAACCACCATTCCGTCTTTTGAAGAGTGTTTTAGCGATGTTAGCTTCATTTGAGGGTTTTTCCATGCACCATATCTGCCTTGAAGTCCAGCTCCATAGTCGTTGTCAGTAGGCGCACGCCAAAAGTTTGGAGTTAATACGCTGCCTTCTTCAAGAAGACCTTTGCCATTAACTTCATAACGAGATAGCCAACCACTATGCTTATTAAACTCAATAACAAAGTCCTGTCCTACCACAGAAAGATAATTATAGTCGTTCTCTTTAACCATAGGATTAACGGTAGATATGTTCTTTTCTGTCACATTAGATATTGACAGTGGAGTTTCAGCAATGCTGTTTCCAAGTGCAAGCTGTGCATGAGAAAGAACTGTACCAGCATCAAGCAACTTGCTTCCTCTCTTTAGCTTATATCTGATGTTTACATACTTCTCTCCCTTAGTATTGTTTATCAACTGCTTATCTAACGGAAGACTGAATTGTTTTTTCTCTTGAGCCTTCACATCGAAGTCATATAGAACACCTCTTTGTATAATATCGCCATCGGCTTGAACCTCCCACTCCATGTAGTAGTCTTTTGTAGAAACAAAGAAGTTTTCATTATACACTTCTATCACACCGTTGTTTATATCAATCGGAGATGTCCATATATTTTGGTAATAGTAAGCCACTTCGTGAGCATGAGGATTAAGAACTCTGTCTGGACTGATAAGACCGTTGTTGCAGAAGTTATTGTCTGAACCGTCATACTTATTAAAGTCGCCACCGTAACCATATATCTCTACGCCGTCAGCATTCTTCCATCTGCACGACTGATCAACGAAATCCCAAATAAATCCTCCTTGATACTTAGGATACTTACGTATAATCTCCCAGTATTCCTTAAAGCCTCCTTGTGAATTTCCCATAGCATGTGCGTATTCACACTGTATAAGTGGCTTCTGAATACTTCCTTCACAGAAGTTGATACACGTTTGATAATCTCTGTACATAGGAGAGTATATATCTGTATAATCTGAAGTTTTCGCCTGTTCATACTGCACTGGACGTGTTTTATCATCTTGCTTTACCCACTTATAGCACTCTTCGAAGTTGCTACCCATACCTGCTTCGTTTCCTAACGACCAAAAGATTACAGACGGATGATTATAACTTCTCTGTACATTTCGTTGATTTCTTTCAAGGTGAGCCTTTAGATATGACTTTTCTTTTGCCAATGTTTTCTCTCCATATCCCATACCGTGAGATTCCACATTGGCTTCTGCTACCACGTAAAGTCCGTATTCATCGCATAGTTCATACCATTTGTTGTCGTCCGGATAATGACAAGTACGAACTGCATTGACGTTCATTTGCTTCATTACCTTTATGTCTTGTATCATACGTTCTACTGACACAACATATCCACCATCTGGATCTATCTCGTGACGATTAACTCCTTTGAACAGCACTGGTTGTCCGTTTACAAGTACTTGTGCATTCTTCAATTCTATTTTTCTGAATCCTGTCTTTATAGGTATTACTTCAACAACTTTGTTTCCTTTCTTTAGTGTTGTTGTAAGTGTGTATAGATTTGGTTCTTCTGCACTCCATTTGCTTACAGATGCTACATTGAATGTAACTGTTTTCTTACCATTTACTGTGGCAGATGCTTTAGCTATCTCGTTTTTGTTGCTGTCTGTAAGTACAAGTTCTGCTGTTGCTTGACCTTTTACGTCTAGGTCTACCGTAAGAACTCCGTCTGTATAGTTGTTTACTAGGTCTGGAGTTATTCTTATGTCTTGCACTCTCACGCTGTTTCGTGTATATAGATAGCAGTCACGTGCTATTCCTGAATATCTAAAGAAGTCTTGGTCTTCAAGATAAGTACCGTCACACCATCTGAAAACTTGTAGAGCTATCAAGTTCTTGCCTTTATTTAGGTATTTAGTTATGTTGAATTCGGCTTCTAGCTTACTATCTTCGCTATATCCAACATACTTGCCATTTACCCAAAGGTAGAAATTGCTGGTTACTGACCCAAAGTGAGCAAACACCTCTTTTCCGTTCCAATCGGCAGGTATTTCAATAACCTTTCTGTATGAGCCTACATTGTTGTTTTCGGTAGGAACGTGTGGTGGATTGCTCTTGTATTGATTTCTCCACGCATAGCCTACGTTTACGTATATCGGATCTCCGTATCCATTAAGTTCCCACACTGCAGGAACTTTGATGTTATCCCAGCCATTGTCGTCGAAGTTTGTACGGAAAAAGTCTTTTGGACGTTTATCTGCATCTTTCACCCAATTAAATTTCCATTCTCCATTGAGTGTCATAAAGTTGTCAGACTGTTCTTTTACTGCTTTATTTGCCTCTTCGCTGTTTTTGTATGCAAAGAAGTTTGTCCTCATCTTCTCTCTATTGACCTCGTTTATATTCGGGTCTTTCCATTCCGTGAAAGTCTGTGCTTTCACTGCGAAAGAAGAAAATGCAGCAAAGCAACAAATAGTAAGTAGTTTTTTCATTTTAGGTAAAGTATATATTTGTGTTG
>JAUMWZ010000226.1 GCA_030529405.1 Bacteroides sp.
GTCAGTTATATACAGTTTGCAAGTCAGTTATATACGGTTTACATCTTAACTATATATGGTTTATAAATACGCCCTGTAGGCTTTGTGGGCATAGGTAGGAGCCTTTGCAAGCGGTTGTTAGTAAGTTTTGTTGCACTAACTGTTTGTTTGTGTCGTAGTTTAATAGAATAAAGTTTACTTTTGCAAGAGGTATAAACAGAGAAAACAGAAAGAAAAGATTCAGTATGATAGTGTGTATAGCCGAAAAACCATCAGTAGCCAAAGATATTGCAGATATACTTGGAGCCAAAACGAAGAAGAACGGATATTGGGAAGGTAATGGGTATCAAGTTACATGGACGTTTGGACACCTTTGCACACTTAAAGAACCACACGACTATGATACCAACTGGAAGGCGTGGACATTAAGCCGATTGCCAATAGTGCCTGCACGCTTTGGCATCAAATTGATAGACTCTGATAGCTACAAAAGGCAGTTTGCAGTGATAGAAAGTCTTATACACGGAGCCAAAGAAGTGATAAACTGTGGCGATGCGGGGCAAGAAGGAGAACTGATACAAAGATGGGTGATGCAGAAAGCAAGCACCAAATGTCCCGTCAAGAGGCTTTGGATATCTTCGCTTACAGAAGAATCGATACGCGAAGGCTTTGAAAAACTGAAAGAACAAAGCGAGTTTCAGCCCTTGTATGAGGCTGGTCTTTCAAGAGCAATAGGAGATTGGCTGCTCGGAATAAATGCTACCAGACTTTACACTCTTAAATATGGTGGAGGAAAGCAAGTGTTGTCGATAGGCAGAGTGCAGACACCTACGCTGGCACTTATAGTAAACAGATATCACGAAATTGCTAACTTCAAACCAGAAGTGTCGTGGGAAGTGAAGACAGTGTATAGAGATACGACCTTCACTGCAGTTAAAGGAAAGTTTGACAATAAAGAAAAGGCTGAGAAACTGATAGAGAATATCGCCGAAAAAGACTTCTATGTAACCGATGTTTCAGCTAAAAAAGGAGTTGAGTATGCACCACGCTTGTTCGACCTAACATCATTGCAGGTGGAGTGTAACAAAAAGTTTGCATTCTCTGCAGAAGATACTCTATCCATAATACAGTCACTCTACGAGAAAAAACTCACAACTTATCCGCGTGTTGATACTACTTTTCTTAGTGATGATATATATCCTAAGTGTCCGAACATATTGCGTGGACTGAAAAACTATGAACAGCTGACGCAACCGATATTAACGGAAAAGAAACTGCCTAAGTCTAAAAAAGTTTTCGACAATAAAAAGGTTACAGACCACCATGCTATAATACCGACTGGAGTTCAGCCTAGAGAGCTTACAAACAATGAAAAGTGTGTTTACGATTTGATAGCACGCAGGTTTATAGCCGTATTCTATCCCGACTGTAAGGTATCTACAACAACAGTGATGGGAAAGGTAGATGAGGTGGAATTTAAGGTAAATGGCAAGCAAATTATTGAACCTGGCTGGCGAATAGTATTTGCTAAAGATGTTGATGAAGAAAAAGATAAAGACGAAGACAATAAGGTGTTGCCACTGTTTGAGGTTGGCGAACACGGAAATCATACTCCAGAGATAAACGAGAAATGGACACAACCCCCAAAACCATATACAGAAGCCACGCTACTTAGAGCTATGGAAACGGCAGGTAAGTTTGTTGAAAGCGATGAACTAAGAGATGCCTTGAAAGAAAATGGTATTGGCAGACCTTCAACTCGTGCATCAATTATAGAAACGCTGTTTAAGAGAAAGTACATAAGAAAGGAAAGAAAAAACCTTATACCTACTGAAACAGGAATAAACCTAATATCAACCATCAATGAAGAACTGCTTAAATCGGCAGAACTTACAGGACTATGGGAAAAAAAGCTAAGAGAGATTGAAAAGCAAACATACGATGCTAAACAGTTTCTTGATG
>JAUMWZ010000014.1:0-17269 GCA_030529405.1 Bacteroides sp.
ATTACTCCTTGCAAGAAACCTTCTTTATGCTTTAGTTCAGCCTCCATACGTGCTATTTCTGCATCTACATCAATAAGATTTCCTATCGGAACGCTATATTCTGTCACTCCAACCATAAATGAAGATACTCCTTCAGCCTTATTGCTTACAGTTTCTATTTCACTTAGGTTTGCAAGTTTAGCAACTACTGTGTTCAGAGCAGATATAGGGTTTTCGCCGGTTACTTGAAGAGTAAGTTCCTCTTTCATTGCTATATTTTTCTGTGCTCTGATAGTACGTATGCTGCTTATCACTTCTTTAGCCGCCTCGAAATTCTTTATCACCTCTTCGTTTATAACAGATGTGTTAAGTTTGTCTGCATCTACCATTAGGCTCTCACCCTCTTTACGTTCAGTCATTTGTTGCCATAGTTCTTCTGTGATGAAAGGCATAAATGGGTGAAGAGTATGCAACAGATTGTCGAAGAATAAAAGTGTTGCCTCGTAAGTCTTTCTGTCTATTCCTGCTCCGTATGCAGGTTTGATAAGTTCAAGATACCATGCTGAAAACTCGTCCCAGAACAGTTTATACACTGCCATAAGTGCTTCGCTAAGTCTATACTTACTGAACAGGTCTTTAACCTCAGCAGACACTTGTTTTTGTTTCTCTGTAAACCACTCAACAGCCAACTTTGACGCTTCTGGCATTTCTGCTTTATCGTCTATCTGCCAACCCTTTATCAAGCGGAAGGCATTCCATATCTTATTGCAGAAGTTACGTCCTTGCTCACACAAAGCCTCATCAAACAAGATGTCATTTCCAGCTGGTGCAGACAACATCATACCCATACGAACTCCGTCAGCACCATATTGTGCAATCAAATCTAATGGGTCTGGAGAGTTACCTGCAGATTTAGACATCTTCTTACCCTTCTTATCTCTTACGATACCTGTGAAGTAAACATTCTTAAATGGCATATCGCCACAGTACTCATAGCCTGCCATTATCATGCGGGCAACCCAGAAAAAGATTATGTCTGGTCCTGTAACAAGGTCTGCAGTAGGATAATAGTATTTCATTTCTTCGTTATTCGGCTCGTTAATTCCGTTGAACAAAGAAATAGGCCATAGCCAAGATGAGAACCAAGTGTCAAGACAGTCTTCGTCTTGTCTTAGGTCTTTTGCCGTAAGTTGTGCATTACCTGTTTTCTCGATAGCCTTACTTACCGCCTCGTCTATACTTGCCGCAACCACATAACCACCTTCAGGTAGGAAGTAAGCAGGTATTCTGTGTCCCCACCACAATTGACGGCTGATACACCAGTCTTTGATGTTTTCCATCCAGTGTCTGTATGTATTCTTATATTTTGATGGATAAAATTTAAGCTCATCGTTCATTACTGGTGGCAAAGCTATATTTGCAAAGTGTTCCATCTTTAAGAACCATTGCATAGATAGCTTAGGTTCTATTGCCACATCTGTACGTTCTGAATAGCCAACTTTATTTGTGTAGTCTTCTACTTTCTCTAGCAACTCCGCCTCAGCCAAGTCTTTTGCAATTTGCTTTCTTACAGCAAA
The DNA here is from genome assembly GCA_030529405.1 of Bacteroides sp. Classification (GTDB taxonomy): domain Bacteria; phylum Bacteroidota; class Bacteroidia; order Bacteroidales; family Bacteroidaceae; genus JAUMWZ01. Next base: position 1,557 of record JAUMWZ010000014.1, read on the forward strand.
TCTGTCCATACCGACATATAGCTGTGCCTTTTCGTTTAATGTTCCGTTGTCGTTGAATATATCAATGGTTTCAAGATTATACTTTTCGCCAAGCATATAGTCGTTCACATCGTGTGCAGGTGTTACTTTCAAGCAACCTGTACCAAACTCAATGTCCACGTAATCGTCTTCAATAACAGGGATTGAACGACCTACAAGTGGCACTATAACTCTCTTGCCTTTGAGCCAATTGTTTTTAGGGTCATTAGGGTTGATACACATAGCTGTGTCGCCCATGATAGTTTCCGGACGGGTTGTTGCTACTACTGCATAGCGTCCTTGTTCATCTCCTTCTACCTTATATCTTAGGTAGTAAAGTTTGCCATGTTCTTCCTTATATATCACTTCTTCGTCAGACAGAGCCGTAAGTGCTTTAGGGTCCCAGTTTACCATTCTCACGCCACGGTATATAAGTCCTTTTTCGTAAAGGTCTACAAATACTTTCATGACGCTTTCGCTACGCACTTCGTCCATAGTGAATGCAGTTCTGTCCCAGTCACACGATGCACCTAACTTCCTAAGTTGCTTTAGTATGATTCCTCCGTGTTCTTCTGTCCATTCCCAAGCGTGCTTAAGAAACTCCTCACGCGTAAGGTCTGTTTTTTTAATTCCTTTAGACGCCAATCTGCCAACCACCTTTGCTTCTGTTGCAATTGATGCATGGTCTGTTCCCGGCACCCAACACGCATTTTTCCCGTCCATACGTGCTCTACGAACAAGAATGTCTTGTATGGTATTGTTTAGCATATGCCCCATGTGTAACACTCCTGTTACGTTTGGCGGAGGTATAACTATTGTGTACGGCTCTCTATCGTCAGGTTTAGAACTGAATAACTTATGTTCCTCCCAATACTTATACCACTTCTCCTCAACTTCTGAGGGATTATATTTACTTGCTAATTCCATTTATATTGTGTCTTATTGATTTCGTTTTCAAAATACAGTTTGCAAAAGTAATGAAAATAAAGCGTGTGTAAAACAGTTGTACACTGTAATTTAACAGATGAAATATAATTTAGCTTGTAAGTCTATGCTCACGAAAAGAAAAGCGACCGTAACCGCCTTGCAAATTATATACAGTTTGCAAATCAAGTATATATAGTTTAGAAAAACGTGATTTACGGCTTGAAAAGCAGGTGAAAGAAGGTTGAAAAAGCAATGTAAAGACCCTAAAAACGTATTGTATATAAACAAAAAGGTGAGCCTCGTAGGGCTCACCCTAGTATGTAGTTAGGCGCAAAAGCGCATATATACCGTTAAAACGGAGTTTATCTATCGTCTACTGACAAAGTTCTGATAAAGAATTGGCAACTAACACATTATTGTATCTCATCAACTCTTCTTTTGTAGTCATTCCGTTAAGCACTCCCGCAAAAGATATGCCCGCTCGTGTTGCAGTTTCAGCATCTACGGTGCTGTCGCCAATATAAAGCACATCAGATTTATTGACACCCAATTTATCCACCGCATACAACAATCCTTCTGGCGAAGGCTTTGGACTGCTAACATCTTCGCCACCTATCACAATATCAAAGAAGTCTTCTGACAAAAACGAAGACATAAACGTTGTTATGCGATAACGATATTTGGTAGAGATGATGCCCACTTTTGCGCCACCTTGTTTTAGTTTTCGCAGTGTGTCAATAGTGTCGTGATAGAGAACAGTCTTGCCGTTCATGTGAATATCGGCAGTTTTCACATAGTCTTTCTTCATCTTCATCACTTGCTCCATATCTGTCAGACCCGTGAGAAGTATGAAAGACTCTTCAAGTGTTTTGCCAATAGTGCGTTTTATATCATCGTCTGCAATATCGTTGTAGCCATATTGCTTGAAAACCGTTTGGAAACAAAAGACTATACCCGCAGAAGAATCGGCAAGGGTATAGTCAAAGTCAAAAAGGAATGTGTTGTATCTGCTATGTGTGTACATATATTATATGTCTGTTTTATTCAACCGAGAAGTATTGTTGCAACTCATTTTCGGCGTTGTCATCATTGGTTAGATGTTTGATTACCTTACCGTTTTCTAACAAAACAATGGTTTTACACAAGTCCACCGTATGGTTTAAGTTATGACTTGATACTATCACAGTAGCTCCATGCTCCTCATTATACTTTTTGAGTATATTCTTTATCATCACTTGCGAACTAGGGTCGAGGTAGTTAAAAGGCTCATCAAGAATCAAAAGTTTAGGAGTATTTATCATTGCCGATATAATGCCTATCTTTTGTTTATTACCACTCGAAAAGTTTCTGATATACTTCTTCTGACCAAGTATTTCACCATTCATAAGGCGAGAAAAGTTAGACAAAAACTCATCTACCTGCTGTTTGTTCTTGCCGTGTACTTTGCCAATAAAGTAGAAAAATTCATCAGGAGTGAGATAGTCTATCAAAAAGCCCTCGTCAATGAATGCTCCTGTTGTTTTCTTCCATTCGTCTGTGGCGGTAACGTCTTTATCGTCAATCTTAACCGAGCCATTGTTCACCTTGAGCAAGTCTAGTATAAGGCGAAACAGAGTAGTCTTTCCGGCTCCGTTGTTACCCACTAAGCCCACCAACTCACCATCGTTTATCGTAAGGCTATCTATATCTACGGCACATTTTGTACCGAAATTCTTCACTAAGTTTTCTATCTGTATCATTAGATTGTATTTCTATTTTCTCGTTCTTGTATTTATATATCCCTCTATACTTTTATACTTGCGCTTTAATATTCTGTTGGCTATGCTCTTGAGCCATAAAGGCGACAAAAGAATGAACAACACTCCGCAAGAAACATATATGATGTGCAAAATCCAGTTGTCTATTGCAAACACCAAACTTGATATTGTTGCAATCGCAAAGAATACTACAATTGTCATCTTAAAGCCTACTCCCTTGTTCGTCGTAATCTTAGTATTCAACGGCATAGTGCTTTTGTTGTAAACAGCAAGCTGCATAATCAAGAAGAAGCCAAAGCCTATGATGAAAATAAAGTTAGACACTATAGCATAGAGAGTAATATCTTCTCTGCTCAACAACGGAAGAAGTAGCAACAAGAATATAAACGATACAAGAACACTGAAATAATATTTCACCTTTATCAGCTTAATAAGCGAAAGCCTACCAGTATATAACAGCTCAATGTAGTTACCTTCATACGACATCAACCCACCAAGAAGTGAGATTGAAGCAAGCAACATCGGATAGTTTATCAAGAACAATGACGAAAGCTCTCCTGAATAAATGTCGGTATATAGTCCAAGAAAAACGAAGGCAACAAACATCAACGGTATCCCTATCAGTCCTTGCTTTGGCACAGAGTTTCTTGTAAGTAACTTAAACTCCAGCTTTATGTATTCGCCAACATCTTTATATCTGTCAAGAAAAGAGAAATCTCTAATCTTGTCATTACCTTGTTTTGTTTCTATGGCAAGCTCAATATTGGTAATCTTTGTCAGTATTTTTGCGCCAGACTTCCATAAAACAAAAATCAAAAGCAACAAAGATGCAAAGGCTATCAAATTGAACTCAATCAACCACTCTCCGAAGTACATAAAACCAATGAATATAGGCGAATTTTCAACTCTTAATACTCCATATCCAAGTGATATATAAATTAAAAGTGGAATAAGTATAGTGTACTTCTTATATGATATTAAATTGCGACATATCAAAGACCATAGTCCGTTTGCCACAATAAGCATCAATATTCCAAGCCAATAGGAAAAGACACCAGTAAAACCAAATATTGGAGCTATGTTAATAACAGAAAAAGGAATGATGAAGCAGAACCAAAGAAGTTTATAAGGACTTAACAGGTTCTGCAACAGCATACTGTTGATTAGTTCTATTCTTTTAACCGGTAGCAGGAGATATGGACGCATCTCCTGCTGAGCCGGTTGTAATCTTAGATTGAAAAAGAAATCAATGAACAGAAGAAATATAAGACAGTATCCATTGAATATATCATACACGTTTCTGTTAGGTAATATTGAACCTAACATCTCCTCACTCATAAAGCCAAAGAATACTAAATAAAGAGCTGTGAGTACTAAGCCAACGTAATTGAAAATCTTAAACACCCTGTTAGTGTCATACATTGGGTGTCTGCGCTCAGATTTAGCCCTATGACTTCTAAGCTCCATCAACAATCTTAAATTCATCTTTCTTTTTGTGTTCTTTTATCGTTCTATTTCTTTTCAGGGCTTGTCATCACAGCCTTTATTATGTTCTTTTGTTTCAACAAATCATTAAGTAGAGCCTTAACGTCTTCTACCGTAATGCTGTTTATTGTTTCTTCATATCCTTCTACCATTTCAATTCCAGAGAAAATCTTTGAAGAAAGAGCCGAAAGCCAATAGCCATTTTCTTTCTTTGCAGCTGTAACTTGCTTTATCATAAACTCTTTTATCTTCTTGACATTCTCTTCTGAAGGCCCATTTTCTGCCATCTTGTAAAGTTGGTCTAATACAATCTTTGACAAATGTTCTCTCTTCTCAGGGTCTGTTTGGAAAGATATTTGAAGTGTCATAGTCTCAATTGGGTGTCTCTTTATACCTCCCTCGCAACCTACTCCATAAGTGCCACCTTCTTTTTCACGTATCTCGTCTGTGTATACCATAGTCAATGCCTCTGTCAATATATCCATAGTGAGAGAGTTTTTAAGAGAATATTTCGCATCACCTGTAAGCACATAAAGTATTGTTGCCATATGAGATTCCTGTTGTTTCTCAAACTCATGGCTGTGTTTTCCCTTTAGAATGTATAGCTTGTTATCACGGTAATATTCCTTGCGCTTAATACTTGGTAGCGATGCAATATACTTTTCAATTAAAGGAATAGCTGTGTTTACGTCTATGTTTCCTACAAAGAAGAAAGTAAAGTCGCTTGCATCAGCAAAACGGTCAGCATACATTTCAAGTACACGGTCGTAGTTTATCTTATCAACATCAGCCTCTTTGAAACTTATTGCACGTGGGTGGTTGCCGTAAAGATATACAGATATAGAGTCACCAAAGGCTCTCATAGGATTAGCATAAGCATTGTGTAGCGCATCTTTATATTTAGTTGCGAAAGCATCAAACGCCTCTTTATCTTTACGTGGTGAAGTAAATCCAAGGTAAGTAAGTTGAAGCATCGTCTCAAGGTCTTTAGGTGAACAGCTACCTGATACTTCCTCTGTTCTGTCAGAGATGCTTGTTGATGCGGTAGCATTCTTTCCTGTAAGTGCTTTTCCTAAAGAAACTCTATCGAAATTGCCTAGCCCTCCGATTTGAGCGGCACTATTAAGTACTTGTATGTTGTATATATCTTTATTGTCGAACAAGCTGTGTCCTCCCCAACTTGATGCACTCATTATTATTTGGTCAGCCTTAAAGTCGGTAGGTTTGATATATACTTTCACTCCATTTGATAGTACAAGTTTAGTAGAACCATATATATCGTTGTCCACTCTCTTTATTACTTTTCCTGCTTTTGGTTCTTTAGCAATAAGTGGTTCATTAGTCACTTTGTCCTCGTATGTTTCAAGTTGTAAGTTTGGCATATTCTTTAGCATAGCCAACACTTGTTGTTCAGTAGGATAAGTGATGTTTTCTTTGTCCGGACCAGCTATTATTGCTACTTCATTTTTACCGTCAAACAGTGTCTTAGCTAGTTGATTTATGTGTTCAAGTGTAGTGCTTTCAGCTATTTGTTTCATTAGTTTATAGCTATATTCTACATCTACTAGAGGTTCATTATTCAAGAAGTGTTGCAAGCATAAGTCCACTATAGATCCATTCTTACGATTGTCTTTTTCTTTGTATGCTACTTCCAATGTGTTCAGATAGTTTGCTTTCACTCTATCATATTCAGACTGTGTAAATCCGTATCTCTTTACTTTCTCTAGTTCTGACAATGCTGCTTCCATTCCTTCTGCAACTTTGTTTGGGCGACAAACAACAGACAACTCGAAAGCGTCTTTTGTTCTCGACAAGATGAACTGTCCATATCCCAATGTTGAGCCTACAAATGGGCAGTTAGGCTTCTCAGACAATTCATACAATCGACTATTTGTCATTGAAATAATAGATGACTTAAGATAATCGAAAGCAAGATATAGTGGTGTTTCTTTAACTTCTGCAGGCACAGGTTCTTTCTTTGAATACACCAATGCTTGTACAGAAGTAAGTTCTTTATCTTTACCTATAAAGATGATAGGTTCTTTATTGTCTTCTACCGGATAATACTCTCTTTTGGCAGGATTAACAGGAGCCTTCACATCTTTGAATAGTTCTTTCAGTTTTGCTTCTACATAGTCCACATCTATATCGCCAACTATAATCAAACCTTGTTGGTCTGGGCGATACCACTTATGATAGTAGTCTTTTATTGCTTTATAAGGGAAGTTATTGATAACGTCAATGCTACCTATTGGCATACAGTCTGAGTATTTTGAGTTAGGATATAGCACTGGCAACGCATTAGTCAATATTCTTTGCATACCACTGTTTGTGCTTCTCCATTCTTCTCTGATAACTCCTCTTTCTTTGTCAATTTCGTCATCACGAAGTAATATTGCTCCCGACCAGTCATGCAATATAAGCAAGCAAGAGTCTACCACTTGAATGTTGTTTGTAGGCACGTTGCTGATATTGTAAACTGTTTCGTCCACACCTGTATATGCGTTTAGGTCTTCGCCAAACTTTATTCCCTTGCTTTCGCACCATTTGATTATTCCCAATCCCTTATCATCTCCTGGGAAATTCTTAGTTCCATTAAACGCCATATGTTCAAGGAAGTGTGCCAAACCTCTTTGTTCTGGTTCTTCAAGTATAGCCCCTACTTTCTGAGCGATATAAAACTCTGCTCTTTTTTCTGGCTTAGCATTATGTCTAATGTAATAAGTCAAGCCATTGTCAAGCTTACCAATTCTCACCTTAGCATCTAATGGCATCTTCTGAAATTGTTGTGCTTCGGCTAAGAAGGTGTTGCATAGTAGCATTGATAACACCACTAGCATGGGTTTAATTAGTTTGTTCATGATTTTGTGTGTTTAATTATACATATATGTATCATATTTAGGTTTTTCTCTAAGTACATTTTACTTGTTTCCAAACTATATATAGTCAATAAACAAATTATATATAGTTGAAAAGTTAAGTATATACAGTCTGTGTGCAAACCATATATGGTTTATTATCTGACTGCCTGTCTTACTCTAACCAACTTATTTAGAAGACTTTCCAACTTGTCAAGTTTCAGCATATTAGCGCCGTCGCTTTTAGCAAAACTTGGGTCTTCGTGTGTTTCTATGAAAATACCATCTACGCCCACAGCAATACCTGCCGATGCGATTGTTTCTATTAGTGCTGGAGTTCCACCAGTAACTCCCGACCCTTGATTTGGCTGTTGCAATGAGTGTGTAACATCAAGCACCACCGGAAAACCAAAGCTCTGCATCTCTGGTATTCCTCTATAATCCACCACAAGGTCTTGATATCCAAAGGTTGTGCCACGTTCGGTTAGCATCACGTTACTATTGCCTGACTCTACAACCTTATTAGCAGCAAACTGCATAGCATTAGCAGAAAGAAACTGACCTTTCTTTATATTGACCGTCTTTCCTGTTTTTGCTGCGGCAACAAGAAGGTCTGTTTGTCTGCAAAGGAAGGCTGGTATCTGAAGCACATCTACATACTCTGCTGCCAATTCAGCCTCTGCCTCTGTGTGAATATCTGTTACTGTTGGAATATTAAAGCTCTCTCCCACCTTGCGAAGAATACGGAGTGCTTTTTCATCGCCTATACCCGTGAAAGAATCCAGCCTTGAGCGATTTGCTTTTTTATATGAACCCTTAAACACGTAAGGTATATCGAGCTTTGAAGTTATGTTTACTATCCTTTCGGCTATTCTCATTGCCATATCTTCACCCTCTATCACACAGGGACCAGCCAATAGGAAGAAGTTTTTGCTTTGTTTTAGCTCTATCATCTTTGTTTTCTTATTTTTATTCTGTCATTAAGGTATTACGAGCGTAATTGCTTGTGTAAGTATGCCAATATTCATCGGGGTGTGCCTTTCAAGTATTCTTCCGTCTAGGTCAATTGGTGCAAACTCTGCCTTTATCAGCTTTACTTTCTGCGTTCTGTAACACTTCACTTTTTTGTGGTTTAATATTCTCCTTCTTACCAACATAAGCAGACCCCACAATCTTTGCATAAACTTTGGTTGGTATATCACAGTTACGTCTAGCCAACCATTATATGGCACTGCACTCGGAGTTTGTCCCCACCCGTTTGCATTGCCTACACATATTGTCATTATCTTGCCCTTCACTCTCTCGTCGTTTATCTCCATTCGCATATTATACTCTTTCTTTCTAAACAACAGAGAGAACATAGCTGCGCTGTAAAACAATATCTTAAAACCCCAAAATCGTTTAGTCTTGTCGGTTGCACTAACTATGTGTGCGCCCAAGCCTATGTTTACCGCGTTAAGGAAGTATCTTCTACGTTTTTCTTTACCGTCGTTATATCTGACGATACCTACATCTATTTTGCGTTTATGTCCTTTGATGATGCAATCCACAGCAAACTTATAGTCGCTCGTAAGATCCCAGTATTTGGCAAAGTCATTACCTATGCCATTAGGTATTATGCCTAGAGTTATGTCCGATTTGTTTTCAGCATCTGACAGCATTATACCGTTTATAGCGTCATTTAGTGCACCGTCTCCGCCAACGATAACAATAGTTCTGTATCCGCTATTAGCAAACATCTTTGCCAAACGCTCTACTGAGCCAAATCCTTCCGACTGCACATAGTCATAAGACACACCTTTACTGTCGATGTATTCCTTTATTTCCGTCCAGCGTTTCTTTACTTTTCTTGTTCCAGCTTTAGGATTATATATAACTCCCCATTTATCAGGACAAATGCTCATCTTACTTCACATTTATTTAATATAAACATTCTGCAAATCAACGATTAGCACAAAGTTGAATTTATTTTTCAAAGATATATGTTTATTTACTTAACACACTAATTATTTTTTCTATTTTTTCTGAGTTTGGCAAATTATAATCTAGCCAGTTAATAGTAAATCCTCTACGTTCCATTCCTCTGAACCACGTCATTTGTCGTTTAGCAAACTGATGTATGGCTACTTCTAGTGAGTTATACATTTCTTCATACGACAGCTGACCTGTTAAATACATGGTTACATACTTATATTCAAGTCCGTAATAAATCAAGTCTTCTGCACTCACACCGCTATTCATTATCGACCTGACTTCGTCAATCATTCCCTCGTCAAGCCTTTGTTTCAGTCTTTTGCTTATTCTTTGTCTGCGCAATTCTCTATCAATGTCTATTCCGAAAACAACGTGTTCAATTTTAGGGAAACTTCTTTTTTCGATATTATTATGTCTATAATATTCTTCTATCTCTATTGCACGTATTGCACGTTTAGCTGTATCTACGTCCGTATCGTTATGCAGTGTCTTATATGTTTGTAATATCTCTTTCAGTTCGTCAAGGCTTTTAGTCTGCAAACTCATTCTTAGCTCTGGGTTTTCTGGCACTTCAACTAGGTTGTAACCATTAAGCACCGCCTCAATATATAAGCCCGTTCCGCCACAAAGAATAGGCTGTTTGCCTTTTTGCACAACCTCATCATAGGCTACAAGAAAATCCCTTTGATACTCAAAAAGGTTGTATTTATATCCCGCATCTACTATATCTATAAGATGATATTCTATTTGTTTGCCATCAACAACATAGTCTGCCAAATCTTTCCCTGTCCCCAAGTCCATCTGTCTATACACTTGTCGAGAGTCAGCACTTATCACTTCTCCGTCAATGTGACTAGCCAACTGTGCGGCAAGAGTGGTTTTTCCCGATGCTGTGGGGCCTAATATTGTTATCAGTTTCTTTACATTCATACCATAAACTTTACATCAACCACAAATGTAAGACTTTATATGCCTATCTAACAGATAAGACAACTCTTTTTTACTATACATAATGCAGGTATAGCACATAAACACAAGAAAAGCCTAGCACATACAATGAGTTTGCAAACCATATATAGTTCGTTTGGTAGTTATATATAGTTTACAAGTAAAGTGTATATCATTTGAAAATCAACTGTATATGGTTTACAAGCCAAAGATTATAGCCTACTTATTCTTAACAGATTGGCTTACCCTGCGCCTAATTATTATGTAGTTCACAACAAACATCAGCGCACTAAGCAACACAGCACACAGAATAAGTGGCATTAGAGAGCTTACGTTTGAATAACCCAGCTCGTCTATCACGGGTGAATATGACAGCTTAGCAAGACATACAAAGCCGAAAGACAACAGAGTTACACCCACATTCAGAGCCAAAACAAACAACACGTAAGGTTGAGATATTTTGCTGGTTGAGAAACCTATAAGAAACAGATTTTCAATCTTTCTCCTATCTTTTTGTATCAACAAAAACACACTAAGTATAAGTATATAGACAGACAAAACAGTGATGCACACCCCCACAACGATCACCACCGAAAGCACAAGAAAGAGTATGTGTTTCGATTTTCCTATATCAAGTCCACTACCTTCCACCTCATACCCCTTTTGGCTAAGGTAGCTAACCATTTCAGACTCCTTGCCTCCGCCTACTTCTACTATTAGCCTTGAAGGATTGATGTTGTTTTTCTCGGCATATCGTGAGTTTGCATAGTCCATAAACTCTTGTGGAACAAGTATAGTGTTCAGCCTGTTCGAAAAGCCAACTATCTTGCCATTGAAATCTTCGTACATACCATTTCCGCTGACGTATATCTGCATCGTGATGCTACTTACCATATCTTCTGTAAGTTTAGGCAGGTTCTTGCTCTGCGCAAATCCGAAGTTATAGAGGTTTAGGTAATATCTAGGTATGATGATTGGGAGCATACGTTGCTCTCTGTCAAAGCTCCAACTGTCGGTAGACACATCAATAAGATTATCTGCCACAGACTCAAAAAACAAGTCGGTAGACATTCCTATGCCAGCAGAGGGTAGACCAAGGCTAGCCTTTACATTAAACTTTGAGGGCGTAAAAGCGTTTACACTCACGGCAAAAGATTGACTCTTTAAGTCAGAAATATCTTGTTCAGAAAACGAAGTCTTGTTTGTCAGATAAGACGACGAAGCATCTACACGCTTAGTAATAACGGCATACTGACTGCCAATGAAACTATCATTTGCATTGAATATAGGAGATATGTCCCAGTAAAGTTGCATACTGAGCAACAGAATGGTAAAGCCAAGAAGATTGGCAAAAAAGAAAACTACAATTTGCGCCCAGCTTATGTTCTTGCGCAACAACTTGCTTATATATGTACTCATAACATTAAACGTCTATCAGAAGTGGTGTGTTTAGCATACAAATATAAGTGTTTCACTCCAGAATATACGTCATTAAGCTAGAGTTATAAAGAGAGTGTAGCACAAAATAGTATGACAAAAGCAGAAAGAGCTTTATTATGTGTGTTTCAGACTGTATGATGCAGCTTTGCAAACCATATATTGCTGACTTGAAAATAATATATAGTCTATTTGCAAGCTATATATCGTTTGAAAGTAAAGTATATACGGTTTGTTTCGGAGTAGAAAAAGGCTTTTCAAGCAAAAGTGAAGCATATTGCATAGAAAAAGAGATAACTATGCAACAAACAACTAAACATAAAACTGCTGGAGAACAAGACTTTATACAACAAAAAAAGACTGCCGACCTAGCAAACACTATCATCAGACAGCGAAAGCATAAAGCCGGCAGCGAACAACTATATATCACAGCACTAAGCTGTGCAACCAAAATAAAAGTCTATTTTAATGTTTCAAGAAATTCATTTACTTCTTTCAAAAGTTGAGGTTCATATCTTGCGCCTAACATTCTGTATAGCTCTTTTCCCGTATGGTCAAGAATCAGAAGAGTAGGGAAGCCTTGTATCTTGTATTTCTTCATCAACTCTTTTCCTTCTCCTTTTTCCATGTCAATCTTTATGTTTACAAATCGTTGGTTGAACAGTTCGCCCACCTTGTCTTTTGTAAACACTTGCTTTGTCATCATCTGACAAGGTCCACACCAAGTGGTGTAACAATCTAAGAAAACTAACTTACCTTCTATCTCAGCTCTCTTCAAAGCAGAAGCAAAATCGCCCTTATGAAACTTAACTCCAGGTAGGTTCTCTTTACCACCATTAAGAAGCTCCTTGGCTGCTTCCAATAGCTGACTCTTAGTCTTACCATCTTCTTTCTCTGCCAAACGAGTGAAATAGTCGGCAACAATCTTATTTTGCTCCTGAGTCATATTAGGCTTGTTCAAAGAGAATATCATAGAATATTTCCCAAGTGAGAACCTGTCAATGTCTGACTCAAACAATTCTATCAGTTCCTTAAACTTCCCTTCGCCACGAAGTTTAGCTATATCATACAGCAAGAAACACAATGATTGCTCAGGCAAATCAGCCTTTTGCATCTCAGTGTAAACATCTAACAACTTCTCAGGATTGTATTCTAACGAACCCGCTGCATACTCAACAATGACACCACCAAAGATGTTAGAAATATATTCGTTTACTTCTTGCGCACCTATAGCTTTTTCAATCTTCGATTTATTAGCCAACACATTCTTAAAAACAGGTGAGTCAGCATCGCGAACAGCAGACTTTATGAGCGACCAATTATCTTTGTTCAAGTAATCCTTAGCTGAAAGAGTCTTTGAATATTCTGTAAAAAGCTCCTTAAACTTATCTGTGTCAGACGCAAGATTAAGAGCTATCAGATAATTCTTAAAATCTTCCTTGCTATATCTACCGCTTTCGTACTTAGCCTTAGTCCCTGCATACGAAGTCTTTTTATTCAAAGCACGAACAACATCGTCTTTGAACTCGGGCAACTTCTTACCTCCTACTATCTTGTGTACAACATTGCCGTTTGAATCTAACACCAAATATTGAGCAAAACTCTTTATGTCGTACTTCTTAGCAAGAGCCTTTCCCTCTGTTGTCTTAGTCACGTCAATGTAGAAATTAACAAACTTCTTGTCCATAAACTTACAAAACTGCTCATCGCTGAACACAATCTTATTCATACTATGACAAGGTACAGCCCAATCTGCAAAGCAGTTGAAGAAAATCAGCTTGTTTTCCTTCTTAGCCTTCTTTAGAGCCTCCTCAAAAGAGTAGACATAGTTCATCTTTACATCTGCCTTTACAGCATCACCATACATACTCTGCGCCTTCAGTCCAACAGATAGCAAACCAGCTATCATCAATATCGAGAAAGAGGCAATAGTCTTCTTAAATATTTTCATGTTATATCTCTTATTTATCAATTATAAACCCATTGCAAAATCATAAGTCTTTTACGCATCTAACACTATATCTAACAGTGCCATTATCTCCTAATTCGCTGGTACCTCTCCACACTTTATCGTTATATATAGAAAGAGTTCTTATAAGAGCTAGATTAACACTGTCGTTTTTATTTATCAGTGTAGAACTCCAATAATAGCCGTTTTCATCTACACGCATATATTTATTGAGGTCGCTTGCAGCGAAAACAACCGCACCTGCAGTTTGAGCGGAGAAAGAACCGTCTTTATTCTCGAGCAAGAAAGTGCCTACTCCACTTCCACGCCAACTTTCAATTTGATCAACAGAAGCCTGATTCATGCCGACAGCCATCTCTAGTTTCTTCCAATCTTCATCTGTAGGTATTCGCCAACCCTCTGGAACTGCTTTCTTAGCTCCCTCTAATGAGTAAAGATATCCATATCTCTTGAAGTATCCGCCATTCTTTTTTTCTGCGTTTACAAAACTCTTTTCAGCCTCTGCCAATACACTCTTTTTCTTGGCTACTTCAACATCAGGCTTCATAGCTTTCTCAAATTCCAACCCCTCTTGCGTTTCTTTGAGTACACGTATTACATCTTTAACTGTCATTGTTCCAATAATTAGCCTTCGAGGAAACTGTTTTCCCATTCTATTCTTAAAGCCTGATGTCCATTTATACTTTGGGTCATTTGCAATCTTTTTCATTATCTCCGCATAGTCTTCTGGGGTTGGCATAATCTCATCTACCATAAGAAACTTCTCTCCATAGGTTGAGCAACCGTCTATTATCCCTCTTTCTAGCCTGTAACGAAGATTTTCTGCAAGCCAAAGTTGATTTCCTATCTTAACTGTTTTATATTCATACCCATCTCTATTGTCTACAAAACTTTCTGCTTTTTGCACACTTCCTGCATCTACTTTATCTGAACAGCCATCTTCACTACAAGAAGTAGTAAGCAGTAAAGCAATTGGCAAAACGAAGTATTTCATTATATTGTTTTTCATACATATATCTTTTTATAGTTTAACTCCTAATTCGCCTTCTACATAGTCTGTCAATATGTTTAGTTTTTCCATAACAAGCGGACTACTACCATATCTCTCTATAAACTTGTCTTTGCCAAGTGGCAAAAGCACTCTAATATATTGTTCCAAGTCTTCTTTCACGTCTTCCGGACCATGAGTTGTATTGCTGTTTTTCCAGCCTCCTATGAAACCAACCTGACCAATCTTAGAAATAAGTGTTTCTCTTATCTCATTAAATTCTTCTTCTGTTCTATTATATTCAGCTGTTTGTTTTTTCACTACCTTTTCATAATATCCTTCGTCAAACATCTTCATAGGGTTGTAATAGAATGGCCAAGTGGTTCTAGCTCTTGATGGGTCAGGCACCCACTTTCCGTTTTCAAACTTATATGGTATTAGTTCGAACTCCTTATACTTCTCTCTTAGCCCTGACAGGTCTATACCTAGGTTTTCATCGCTAGGCTTTTTAGAGTCACCAAGCCAAGTTTTTCCGTAAAAATATCTTTTGTCTGACACAGCTCCAAACTCTGCAACAACTTTAGAGTTTATTAGAACTCTATCTAAAGTGATAGAGAGCATCATTTCTGCACTTCTTTCTTCAACTTCAGTAGGGGTTGATTCGCCTCCCAACTCAGCAATAACCATGCTCCTGTAGTTATTCTTATACGATGGAGTTTCTACATCTTTTCTCTTTGTTACGGTTACTTTATCTGTGAGTAACAGACTAAATGGTAGCATCTTTTCACTCATCTTAGACAAAAACACCTCAACAAAATCTAAGGCATTATTCTTTTGTTCATCAGTGATTAGATATTCATACTCGTATTTTATACCCGCTTCGTAAGAATTGAAGTTCCAATTCATATCTATTCTTTCGTATATGTATACGCTATCTCCTTTTGCATTGATGTGGCTAAACTTCTTGCTCACAGTATCGTTGAAGAACACTGCTACTTTATATTTAGAATATATCTCTTTTACACGCTTATCTACTGAGTTGTCCGATAAGTCTTTCATCTCATATGGTGTACTGAAATCTATTATGCTATCTGCAAATGGCTCTTCTTTTGTGCAAGATTGTAAAAGAATGCCTAGAAATATGCTTGCTAATAAAATTCTTTTCATAAATATTCTTTTTAGTTCTGTTTTCTTATTCGTTGTATAAAGATTATGGAGTAATTATTACACCAACCGTGAATACTTTTTTATTTACTGTTTGTGTAATATAGGCTGCCAAAAATCTCTATATCTTTTAATTTCTAATTGGTATATGGCTGAGTTTTCAACTGTATATACTTTAGATGTAAACT